>JANWXX010000062.1 GCA_025057345.1 Polyangiaceae bacterium
CTCCATGGAGGAGCCAACCAAGCGGTCATCGAGATGCTTCAGACGATTGCCAAGGAAGTTGTCTCTGGGAGGGTCTTTCTTGAGCGCGCCAAGGACAAGAACGACACTACCCGGCTCATGGGATTTGGCCACCGGGTCTATAAGAACTACGATCCACGAGCCCGCATCATCAAGAAGGCGTGTGATGAAGTGCTAGCAGCGCTCAAGGTCAACAGCCAGCTGCTCGACATTGCCAAAGAGTTGGAGGAGATGGCGCTCCGCGATGAGTACTTCATCTCCCGCCGTCTCTATCCCAATGTCGACTTCTACTCGGGCATCATCTACCAGGCCATTGGTGTTCCCGTGAATATGTTTACGGTGCTGTTTGCCATGGGTCGGATGCCTGGCTGGCTTGCTCACTGGCGCGAGATGCAGAAGGACAAGGATACCAAGATCGGCCGACCCCGCCAGATCTATCAAGGCGCGACCGCCCGTACCTATGTACCGATATCCGAACGTTGAACGGATGCAAGGGGGCGGCGCAGTGCCTTGATGATCTCTCGCAGCCCGAAGATCAGCGCCTCTGTGGCTTCTCCAGCCACGATGCGGTAGCCGCCGGTTGCCCTTCCTTGCTGCTCGGCGAGCCAAAGGAGGGCTTGCTCGCCGCTAGGGCCTTGCCAGAGGATTTCGGCTCGCGTTCCTCCAGCGCTCACCCGAAGCTCCTTCCATCGGAGCATTCCAAAGGGAGCGCAATCTCGCAACCTACGGAGTCGTGCTGCTACCGTGGGTGCAACCGAGGTGAATGCGTCGTCTCCGAGTGGATGCAGGACATCCTCTTCCCGGGAGATCCATGCCCAGAGCGAGCGGATTGCCTCTGCCACAAGGGCCTTATCCCCCTGGCTGTTTGCAACCCAGAGCGCGGCCTCTCTGGTACTTGCTAGGCCACTTCCGGGAGCCCTTAGCTCGACCGTTATCTGACTTTTGGGGGCCTCAAGGATGAGCCGATAGGAATGGTCGTCGCTGTGCTCCTCACTGATTTTCAGCGGCGGTGGAGGCGACCAGCCCTGCACTAGAAGGCGCAGTCGCAAGGGACGGAGACGTCCTTCTGGGTCAGCGCGTTGCAAGGCTGTCAAGTCGACCGGGGAGAACTCGTCCGTGCCCTTGAGCCTTGCGTAGGTTTCGAAAATGCCGCTGCACCTAGGGGCAAAGGCACAGGATGCACAGGAAGGCAGATGGAGTTTGTCCCGGCGCTTGGTGAGGTATTTATCCAGAGGTCGGGAGAAGCGTTGGTTTCCGTCTACAGCGACCATATCCGTCGGCTCGCCGTCGTGGTGAATCCATGGGGTAAGGTGGGGCGCCACGCAGTAAGGGAGGTTTCCGATGTTCACGTCGAACCCCGGTGGGAACCCCGCGATCATCAACGTGAGAGGTACGGCCAGGTCACTGTATCGCGGCAGCGTTTCTGCTAGCTCCTCCTCCGTTCGTTGCCCTGCATCCAGTGGTCTCATCATATCCAAGTGGAGCTGTCGTACTCCGTAAGGCAAGAGCAACCGTGGGAATTCAGTCACGGATGTATAGTTTGACGAAACCACACACATATTCACCGTGATAATTTGCCTTCTTGTATGGAGGTTCTGCAGAGTGGAGACAAGTCGAGCGAAGGAGCCTGGCTTCCGGGTGGTGGCCTCATGGGCTTCCCGCGTAGCTCCCTGGAACGAGAGGCGCCAGGTGACCTTACCCTGGCCTGCAGCGATGATCTCGTCGATGTAGTCGAGGCGAGCAGTTTTGGCACCGTTGGTGAAGACAACGATCTCGGAGAAGCCAAGGCGAGCGGCTTCCTGGACGATGGCCAGGAAGCCCGGCTGGAGAGTGGGTTCGCCTCCTAGCAGGGTGATTCTTTCAGCTCCGGAGGCCCGTGCTGCTCGGAGCTGTTCAATAGCAGGGGCCGTAGGAGCAGGACCCGCCCTGCCCAGCTCGGTTTCCTGGCCGCTGACGCAGAAGGTACAGCGATTGTTGCACATGTGTCCGAGTTGGAGCTCAACTTGGCGAGGTGCCATGGGGGGAGGGTAACCCAACGGGAGGACTTAGGGGGGGGTGTCCTGCCCGTTCCCGGAGTCGGTTGATGCTCCGAAATAGGGAGCGTCGCGCCAAGAGCCGGCGCAGTGGCTTCCGGAGCCAGGGGAGGTCGAGGAGGAGGAGGCCGAGACAGGCTGTGAGCACGCCTTGACCCGGCACTCCGGGGAGCGCCATCAACAATCCTGCAAAGAAGAGAAGAAGCCCAAGGGGGCGGAGCCAGAGCTGGTTGGTACCAGAGACAAGGGGCCCCTCGTGCGTGAGGCAATCCGTAGGCAAGGTGCAGACGATCCGGTAGGCAGCCACGCTGCTTGCTAGCAGCATAAGGACAGAGATCCCGAGGGCGACCAGGGCCTCCTGCATGCCTGTGGCTCTAGCATGAGCCCCGGCCCCCTGGCCCCTGGAGGAAGCGCCCAGCTAGGAATTGGATGTAGGCCAGCAAGCTGGGGATCTCCGCAGGTCTGTTCGTAGTTTTTTGGCTAAGGATAGGGTGGGCCTGGATGCTGTATCACTGCGTCAACTGCAACGGCTGCTGCAAATGAACGAGCCCCAGCGTGGTTTTAGCGCGGGAGAATACTTGCGTACAGGCTACGAGTGGTACTGGGTTGTGCAGGAGCTGCATGGATGCCGCTGGTCCGGCTGACTGCTTCCAGTGCAGCGGCGTTGCCCAAGCGACTGTGAGCAGGCAAGAGCACGAGATGGGCGGCTAGAGAGCAAGCTGCGGTGAGGGGGTCATCCTCCAAAGACCAGAGGGCTCCCTGTTGGAACAGTCGGGTGGCGCTTGCCGGTTGCGCTGTGACGAGCATAGTTCGGAGCAAGGAGGAACCCAGGGCTTCCCGCAGACGGCGCAGGCCCCGCTCTGGGTAGATGATACCAAGGCGGGCCGGTGGGAGCAGGAAGGTCGCTTTGGGGGAGGCGATGCGGACGTCACCGAGCAGCGCCAGCTCCACACCGCCGCCATAGGCAGGGCCCTGGATCGCGGTGATGAGCGTGAACGAGGGGGGCTCAAAACGATCGAGGAAATCATGGAGGGGAGAGTGAGGGAGCTGTCCTGAGGAATGGCTGAGCTTGTGGAGCTCGTCGAGGTCGAAGCCTGCACAGAAGACCTCACCGGTAGCCCCAAGGACTACGGTCGTCACACCCTCTTCGACAGCGTATTGCCAGGCCTCGTTCAGCTCCTTGAGGAGGTCGAGGCCGACGGCATTCCTGCGGGTGGGACGATCCAGTAGCCAGAGCTGGTAGCCCTCCCGACGCTCAATGCAAAGCTCCTTGCTCACGAGATCCCTCGTTCTTGTCGCGCTTGAAGGCACCGAAGGCTCCCTGCCTCCACCAGGCGGCAGCCCCGGGGGCGATGTTCATAGATGGAACAGCGAACCCGCTTGCCCAACTTGCCCACCAGGGCGGAGCACCGCTGGGCTGGGTCCATGCGTAGGTGGGGGATGCCCTCCGGATCTTCGACCACGTAGCGTTTGCGCAGGTCGGGTCGATAGAGCAACGAGCAGCTCCGGTCGACCTCGACGTAGTACAAAAATCCTTCCGCCCGGTTCTCTTCCGGGTTGGTGCAGCAGGCCCCGCAGGTGGTGCAGTCGAGGCGTGTTCTCATTCGGTGGTCAGTCGTCTTCGGGCCAGATACCCACGGTACCACCGACCCAGTCTAGATCTTTGTTGTGATCCACACCTAGCATTTTCCCTCGGGAGAGGCGGACCAAGTTCATCACCAGCTCCGGTTTCTCCTCTTCCGACCCTCGGAGGAACATCATGCGGATCTCGGCCTTAACGCCGTGCCCTTGGGGGGTCAAGAACGCATCCGCATAGTGGATTTTCTCTTGGAGGAGCCATTGGTTGCGTTGCTCCTTGGGGATTGCCTCCAAGTCCGCTCGGGTTACATCCACCTTGACTCCGGTTCCAGCGAAGGAAAACAACGGTTTGAGGACATAGTTGTTCAGATCTTCTGGTGTTTCTTGAAGCTCACTCAGCAGCTGCGCTCGAGGGATCGCTGGGTGATCCAGCAAGGGCAAGGTGAACTTGGACCAAATCCAGTACCAGTTGGGATGGGGGAACCAGCTTACTTCCAAGTCGTCGGAGAAGCGGAAGGGTAGAGGAGTTTGTTTCCTTTCCAGCTCATCGAAGACGATGCGGTTGAAAATCCTTCGGACCTGGACTTGCTTGCCGCCTCGTTTTCGGAAGAGTCTTCGGCCCTCTCGGATGAGGCTCGTTGGGCATACCGGCTCGATACCGGTGAGCTGTTGGGTGGCGATGAAGTCCGGGTAGGTTTTCTGGGAGGGAGGGTCCAAATCCAGTAGTACGACTTCCTCCGGGTCATAGCCACCGAGGAGGGCCTCGCGGAGCCTGGCGGCGTACTGGTCGAGGGTCCGCCCGGCGAAGAGGGTTGTCCAGGGGCGGTCGAGGCCCGGGAGGGTGCGGAGCTCGTCAGCAAGCACCTGAGCCTGAAGGGGGATGAGGGCATAGAGCGAGGGGAAACCTTGCAGTTCCACGAGCTGACCGGTCCACTGCCCCTGGGGGTCACGACAGACGGCGAAGTCTACCTGGATGCAGTTGGCCAAGGCATCCTGCCCCGGGGTGTGGAGCTCAGGTGGGATGGCCTTCGAGGCGCGGGCAATGAGCGCTGGGTCACAGAGCTGGTCGACGATCTCGTGGGCGAAGAGGGAGATGCGCTCGCGAAAGGGTCGAGGAAGGAAGAGGGGAGATTCGGCGACCCGGAAGGGGATGGGGTGACCTATGCGCGCCTCAAGGCGCCCCAAGTAGCGACGGTAGAGGTCCGGTGTGTAGGCGGCGTTGTAAGCGGAGCGGAGGGAGCTCTCCATGGAGGTGCGTCCAGGGTAGATCAGCCGCGAAAACGGACCAAGAAGCCTCGAGCCCAGGGGCGCCCGTCAAGGAAGATCTGGCCTTCCGAACAGGTCACCTTCTGTGCTGCACGCACTTCTCGGAGAGCGCGTGCCACGTCTGCTTCGTCCTCTGGGGTGAGGGGGAGGACTCCTTCCCGGTCTCGGGCGGTAGGAGCTACGAGGCGAGGTAGGAAGCCATCGTCCCATACATCACCCTCCAGGGTAAGCTGTACGTTCGGGTGGAGGTAGAGGCGTGCCCCGGAGAGCACCTCCCGGGTGCGCTGGAGAAAGGAGCGAAAGTGGGGGCGCAAAAGTGCTTCCAGGCGATCGGCATAGGTGGCCGAGAGAGCGCACTGAAAGGAGCAAGGCTCCCAAGAGATTAGCCGGAAGACCCAGGGATCCAGGACATTGAGCCAGGGGTTACCCGGGGGGCGTGTACGGGCAGCAGCCTGCTCCATTCGGGTATATTCTTCGCTGGGATGCTCGCAGAAGGTGTTGACACAGCAGGGAGGGTAGCCAAGGAGTGAGCCCAGCCTTCGGTGATCCTGCGTAGTGGGGAGCCCCCCCATCATCAACTCGGCCACCTCACCCACCTGTGCCTCGCTTCGCCCAGCCATCAACCAAACTGTCGAAGTTGCCTTGGTTTTTTCTGATGCACGAAGCAAGGCACACAGCCCCCGCTGCCGGAAAAACTCAGCCTGCGCTTCTGCACCTTCCCAGGGAAGCTCTCGCAAGACCAAGGGTTTGATACCTGCCACCAGAGCCATGTCCTCTACCTGAGTATGCTGGAGCGGTAGCCGGGTGCGCCTTGCCAACAGCTCCGGGACCGTATCCTCATTGAGGAACAACCTTGGTGCGAGCCACAGAACGCTCACGCCTGGACCTCACTTAGGCGTCCTACCACTGCGGGGTGCAATGGTGTCTGCCCCCGGAGAACCCGTGCAGCATCCCCCAGCGCAAGCTCTGCCATCCTACGCCGCGTTTCCTCGGTGGCACTCCCCAAGTGCGGCAGCAGCACCACGTTATCCCGACCCAGGAGCCCTGGGTGGACTTCCGGTTCTCGCTCGTAGACGTCCAGAGCTGCCCCGCCCAGATGCCCTTGCTCCAGCGCGTGCACCAGCGCTCCTTCGTCGACCACTGCACCTCGTGCTGTATTCACCAGGAGGGCTCCTCGTTTCATCCGCGCCAGCGCCTCTGCCCCGAGCAATCCCCGGGTCGCCGGGGTTAGCGCACAATGGATCGTTACCACATCGGAGCGCTCCAGCAGCGTGTCGAGACCTACCTCCGGTCCAGGTTCTTCAGGACCCCACCGGATGGAACGGGAGTTTGTATAGAGAATTTCCATACCAAAGGCAGAGGCAAGGTGGGCGACAGCCTGACCGATGCGCCCGTAGCCGAGGATACCAAGGGTCTTGCCCCGGAGTCCGTGGCCCAACAGCAGGGTAGGGGTCCAGCCGGAGAAGCGCCCCTCGCGGACCATGCGCTCGCCTTCCCGGAGGCGTCGGGCTAGAGCCAGCAGCAGGGCAAAGGTCAGCTCGGCAGTGGCATCGGTGAGCACGCCCGGTGTATGAGTGACCCATATCTGGCGTTCCCGGGCGGCCTGGAGGTCGATGTTGTCGAGACCGACGGCGTGGTTGGCGACGACGCGGAGGTCGGGGAGGGCATCGAGGAGGGCAGCGTCCACCAGGTCTGTGGGCATGGTGACGAGAGCTTGGGCGCCTCGGGCGAGGTCGAGGAGGAGCCCCCGGGGAGGCGCGTCGGGGCCAGCGTGGACCAGCACCTCGACGCCCGGGCCGACGACCGTGCGGGCGTCGATAGAGAGCTGGCGCGTGACAAAGATCCGCGGGTCGGCCATGGTCGTTATCCTAGCGATGGAGAGGATCCTGCCGGAAGATGACATGATCCGAGCGGTCAACGTGGCTTTTTACCGAGCCTTCGAGCGAGGGGATTGGGAAGCGATGAGAGAGCTTTGGGCAGTCTCGGTGCCGGTATCCTGCGTCCATCCGGGGTGGCAGCCGGCGGTGGGGAGGGAGGCGGTGCTGGCAAGCTGGGGAGCGATTTTCGAAGGGGCCATGGGGATCCGCTTCACCTTGCGGAACGTGCAGGTCTTCGTCGCTGGGGAAGCGGCGTGGGTGCTCCAGCAGGAGGAGCTGGAATCCGTGCAGGAGGGTGGGGAACGGGTAAAGGTGGTGCTCCTAGCAACCAACCTATTTGTTCGGGAGAGCGGTGCATGGAAGATGGCTCACCATCACGCGAGTCCGGCACTGGGAGCGGCGTTGCCCCCCTCGGATCCACGGCGTCTGTTCCACTGAAGGCAGTGGTTGCAGGCGGCAGCTAGATTCCCTACGGTCCAGGTACCTTGGCGACGAAAGACAAACGATTTGCCTGGTTTTCCTGGGGAGTAGTGGTGTTCACTCTAGGGGTGATCCTATGGGGTGCCTACGTCCGGGCCAGCGGTTCAGGTGCAGGGTGTGGTAGCAGTTGGCCCACCTGCAATGGGGAGGTGATTCCTCGGCCCAAGAACATGCAGACTGTGATTGAGTTTGCTCACCGGGCCACCTCGGGTGTTGACTTCCTAGCGGTACTTGTTCAGCTGCTGTGGGCTCGCCGGGTGTTCCCCGCAGGTGGACCCTTGCGGCGGGCTGCAGGCGCCGCGATGGCCCTGATGGTCACCGAGGCCCTCGTGGGTGCTGGGCTGGTGATCTTTGAGCATGTGGCAGGCGACACCTCAGTAGCTCGGGCCATCTGGACCGCCGCGCATTTGACCAACACCTTCCTGTTGGTGGCATCCCTGACGATGGTGGCCCTCTGGGGGACGCGAGGTGAGCCAGCTAGCTTCCGGTGGCCAGGGGTTGTCGGAGGGTTGGGGGTTGCAGCGTTGCTTGGAACGCTGTTGCTTGGGATAAGCGGGGCCATCACGGCTTTGGGCGACACCCTTTTCCAAAGCAAGACGCTTGTGGAAGGGATCCAACAAGATCTCTCTCCTACGGCGCATTTCCTGGTGAAGCTTCGGGTTTTGCACCCGTTGGCGGGGCTGCTGGTTGGCGGTTTTCTACTCGCCAGCCTGGGTCGCATGCTGGAGCGGGACGCGACCCCCTGGGATCGTCGCATGGGTTGGATCGTGTCGGGCCTGTTTGCAGTGCAGGTGGCGGTGGGCTTTGTCAACCTGGGACTTCTTGCCCCCATCCCCTTGCAGGTGATCCACCTGTTGATGGCAGATTTGGTCTGGATGGCCTTGGTAGTGTTGGTGGTAGGGCGGCTGAGTTGCTCCCTGGAGGTTTAGTTGTGTACACTGCTGATACCTTGGGGGCCGAGGAAGCGGATGTGGACGTGATCCGTGTGCCAGGCGACATGGCGGACGATACCGGCATCCGGCTGGAGGCGAGCAGCGACCCAGGCGGGGAAGCTTGGCGGGTGGACGAGGCGCCGGGCGGCCGCAGCAGTAGGGGGGATGAACTCGGCGTCGAGAAAGATTTTGTCGATGTGATTGGTCTTGACCAAACGCCCGAGGAGGAAGGCGAGACGAAGGTAATCGACGCTTCTGGCGGTTCCACGGCGGCAGAGGCCAGTTGTGTAGTCCTTTGAGATGAGCTTGTCGCAGTGATCGCGACGGGTACTTGGCTCTTCTGTGGAGGGGAGGGCGATGTCTACATCGCGTCCGCCCTCGTGGCTGACGTGGCGTGGCAGGTTCTGATCCATAGCAGGACGGAGCGCATCCCACTGAGAGAGGTCAACGACGCCGATGGGATCGCGGCGGAAACGTGCTCGGGTGTCACGGAAGGCCCCTAGGAGGGCTGTTATCACGTCTGGACGAGCGAACTGGTAACGCCCCGGACGCTCAAGGAGGTAGCCGTCACTGCGGTCTCCAGGGGCCGGAAGCCCGATGAGAGGCTGGGCTTGGGAGGGGAGATCGAGGGAAAGGGGAGCTTCCACCCGGATCAGACGGGCCGGGTCATGGACCTCCAGGCTGAGGGTCACCCGGGACGTGCCCTCCCGCGGGAGGAAGGAAGCTACCTTAGGCAAGAGGCCATCCTCGTCCAGAGGGTCGTGGATGGTGGCCTCGTCCACAGTGAAGTGAGCTAGGGAACGGGGGGAACCCATCAGGATCAACGAAACCAGGGTTCCGGGTTGGACATCGACAATAACCCGGGAGTAACCTTCAGGCAATTCGAGGGTATGGTGGTTTCGGTCAAGGTGCAGGGGGGAGGCCGCCGCTGCGCCAGCATAGAGGGTGAGAAGGCAGCCAAGCAAGAGAGGACGTTGCACGGAGGGCTCTTGTGGGGGTACGCTACTGTCAGTTTCTTCTCAACCAGAAAAGGGTTGCTGAGCAAGCAACCCTCCCCCCTGTCCCTTGTCAACGCCTCCTTCCCACGTTGAGCCGCCGCTCACCGGGTCTGCCGACGTTCCCTCTGACCTCCCAATCCCTCCTGTTTTCGGGCGCCTGGAGCGGCGCTTGGTGCCTCTCGACGAGTCAGCTATCGACCCGGATGCAGCGCGCACGGCGCGGAGGCTGATCCGCGCCGGACACGAAGCCTACCTGGTAGGGGGCTGCGTTCGTGATTTGCTGCTCGGCCGCCTCCCCAAGGATTTCGATGTCGCCACTAGCGCTCGTCCAGAGGAGGTCCGCTCGATCTTCCGTGCATCCCGGATCATCGGGCGCCGCTTCCGCTTGGTCCATGTGCTCTTTCCGGCGGGAAAGATTATCGAAGTCGCCACCTTCCGTCGGACACCGAGTGCTCAGGAGGGGGTCAGCCATGAGGACGATGCAGATGAGCTGATCATTCGGAGCGATAATGCTTTCGGTACTATCGAGGAAGACGCTCTTCGCCGCGACTTTACCATCAACGCTCTATTCTACGACATTGAAACCCGGGAAATCCTAGATTTCGCTGGGGGTATGCGGGACATTGAGCGGCGTACGGTGCGCACCATCAATGATCCGGTGCTCCGTTTCCGAGAGGATCCTGTACGGATCCTCCGGGCGATTAAGTTTGCATCCAAGCTCGATCTTGGGCTCCACCCCGACTTGGTGGATGCGGTCATTACTACCCGCGACTCGCTCCCTCTCGCGTCGAAGATGCGTCTCTTTGAGGAGGTGCTCCGGCTTCTGCGGGGAGGTGCGGCACGTCGAGCGATCTACCTTGCCTGGGAGCTTGGGGTACTCCACATCCTGCTCCCAGAGCTAGCCGTGATGCTTGATGATATAGACGGTGAGGATGGGATTCCAGTACGGATCTTCCGCCTCTTTGCCGAGCTGGATGCCCGTACTCTGGAGCGTGGGGAACCCCCCGGCGATGCTGCTCTCTGGACGTTGCTTCTCCTGGAGCCTGCTCTGGAAGCCTGTCAGGGGGCTTCTGATCGTTTGGGCGCTTTCATGGATTTCGTCGAGCCCGTTGCTACACGCCTTGCGGTTCACCGCCGTATCATCGATGCAATTCGGCGCATTATGGCTATGCTTCCGAAGCTCTGGAATGGTCATATCGCTAAAGCTGCCCGCTCCGATGTCTTCGCGGAGGCAGTTGCCGTTGCTGAAATTAGTCTCGCTGCCCGAGGTGAGTACGAGGCTGCTGCCCAGATCCGTAAGGCCTTCCTGTCGACTCGTCGCTCACGTCCCTCCTCCGAACGTCCCAACCTCGTGCGTTGAACCGTGGCTTCTCGTGGTAGCGTTCCGGTATGCCGGTCTACGCCTACGACGTTCCGCCCTACCTCTACGTGCGGTTGGCCCCTCACATCGGGGCAGATCTTGCCGTCGTCGGCCCACTGCCTAACGGTGCTTATGAACACGTCCTTGGGGAGCATACTCTCTTCAGTGGGCTCCAGCGTTCTTCACCGGTCCAGGTTCTTCTGGACGTGAGCCGCTGTCCGGATCTTACCCCATCTTCGTTGCGCTGGATTGCCCTCGTCTTCGCCCCAGGTCTTGCGGACGGTGGTACTCGTGCTCTGGCCCTTGTGCTCCCTCCCTCGCTGGGGTCCCTCTCGGAAGAGCTACGCTCCCTAGCGGTGCAGCATACTCCTGCCCTCGCTTTCGCTTGCTTCCCTGACGCAACCTCCGCAGTCTTCTGGCTTGCTACCCGAGTTCCTGGTGTGGGTGTGTCTTCCACGCCAGAGGAGGTCCGTCAGGAGGCAGCGCAGGGGCGCTGGGTCGAGGCGGTGGCACGTTACCGGGCGCTAACGGCCTCGCCGTTGACGGTGGCGGTGGAGGTAGTGGAGGGGCTGCTGCGAGAGGTTGTACGTCCGGAGGGGACTGAGCCGAGTTCGCTGGTTCCCTCCACGGAGGTGCCCTTGCCAGAGGACAAAGGCGCTCCGGTTCCGGTGATCTTTCCGGCGGATCCAGTGCCTGAGCCTGCTATGGAGCTCCCATCAAGCACAGATCCCTCCTCTGGAGCAGGTTCAACTCCTTCAGAGCTGCCGGCCTCCGCATCCATGACAACACAGGCTTCCCTAGGGCAGGCGGCGGAGACAGCAGCGCAACTGGCTACCGCCCCTACCCAGTTCCAAGATGAGCTGACGACAGCGCGCGAGTTGGATGATTCCCTCTTTCTCTCGGACGGGGTAGTTCCTGAAGAGGAATTTCTAGGATCTAGGCTTCGTGATATCGAGCCTATGCTTCGGAGTATCCTGACACGCGTCTGGTTTGCTCCTTCGGCAGATGGTGAGACGCTGCTGTATGGCTCCCTGGATGAAGGACAGGGGATCGAGGTTCATGAAGAGAGCCGGGATGGGGCGCTTCTGGCGTTGGGGGGATCCCACCTCGGTCTGCTGTTGCAAGACGGTCCCCGTGCGATCCGATTTGGTCCTGGGTCTCTCGGGGAAGTCACCCTGCGCAGCCATCAGTTTGCTCTAGCTCGGGAGGTGCTCTCGGGCCTGCTAATGGAGGAACATCTCGATCAGCTTCCTGTGGATCCTCCCGCTCGGGAGCGCTGCCTCCACCACCGTTTTCTGGTACTTTTGGACCGAAGTAATCACCTGGATCGGGTTTTGATTCTTCCTGGTCCATCCGGTCGAGAGGCTCTGCTCTTTACTTTGCCAGATGTTCTTCATCGCTACCTCCGGCGGCGCCCGGCCGTGTTGGGCTCCCGGCCCTTGGGCATTCTTACCGAGCAGGGAGATTCCCTACTGGAGAAACTACTCATCTTGCCCCTGGATGGCGTGGTCATCAACCCGGATGGCCCCGCAGAGACCCGTCTGACACGGGTCCAGCTCAAGGAGATCTTGCGACCTGGTGGAGTCTCCTTGCCACCAGCGATTACCCCTCCTGCGGAGGCTACCTCTGACGAGAAAGAGCCTTCCTTGATGCCAACGGTGGTTGCTCCCCTCTCCTATCCCCTTCTTGAGCCTTCTCCGGTGCCTGTCTCCTCTCAGGCTCTTGCTTCCTCGGCTTCTTCTCGTCCATCCGTTGCTCCTCCCTGTCCGTCCTCCGGTCCACCACACTCCTCCGTACAGCATCCCGCCTCGGTTACCACAGCCCCTGTGCCAGGGTCACCGGCCGCTCCAGGCGTAGCCCACGATGTGCCGCCGGTGCCAAGAAGATTGACTGCCAGGAGTTTGGTGGAGGCCCATTTTTACATGGACCTGCGCGGGTTCGAGCGGCAGGAGCGGTACCAGTGTCGCGAAGAGCGAGGTGGGGAAGTGATCTGGGTATTTCTGGTGAAGGGGCCCGGAGATCGCCAAGAACGGCTGGAATTTTCCCTGCTCAACGAGATACTTGGGCCGCAGGATGGTTACTTTGGTCCGGGGCCTTCGCCGCTACTGGGGCCGGTCGAGCTGATCCAGCAAGCGGGGGTGATGATCCGGGCTGCCAGTGGGACGCCGCTGGGACTCTCGCAGGAGGAACTGACACAGGCAACCAGCTCTGCGGAGATGGCGTATCTCTTGGTGATGGAAGCGCTGCGACACTACGGCGGAGAAGATGCCCCCCCCCCAAGCTCCCTCAAGACGGAGGAGGAGAGACAGATGCTGGCCAGGGATCCGGAGCGGTTCCAGAGAGTGCGGGTGGAAGAGCTAGCGCGGTCCTACTGGTACATTGCTACCCAGCTTGGGGAGGCGCTTCGGGGGAGGCCGTGAGCTGGTTGATGCGGGCCAGTGAGGAGCAGAAGCAGGAACGGGATCGACTGACCTGGAGTGCCTGGGGGGCCAACCTCACGTTGGAGCAATTCTGCCGTCGGGAGAGAGTCCTGCGAGCCCATCCGTGGGCGGTACATGGGATGAACACCTGGTTGTGGGTGGACGAAAGCGGTGCGGTGCTCTCCTCCTGCGAGAGCTTCGCCTGCACCAGTGTCTTCCGGGGATTGTGGGCACGGAGCTACGCTATTGCGAGCGTGTTCACCGAGGAGAAGTTGCGGGGTCAGGGGCATGCGAGCCGGATGATGGATGCGTTGGTCCTGGAGATCCGCCGACATGATCCGTTGGCACATGCGGTAGTGCTCTACTCGGATGTGGGGAAGGCGCTCTATGAACGGAGTGGATTCCTTGGGCTTCCGGCATGGGACGTGGAGCTGGATCCTTGTGAGGGAGACGTGATGGAAGGGGTGGACGAGCTGCTACCTGAATTGGTCCCGGAGCTGCCTCCACCTCCCGCGGAAGAACCCTTTGTGATTTGGCCTGACAGGCATCAGATGGACTGGCACCGCGCTCGGGAGCGCTTCTATGGAGATGTGCTAGGAAGGGCGAGGAGCCTTTCCTGTGGAGCTCGGGTCGGCCGGTCCCAGATATACTGGACTGCGGATTTCAAGCAAGAACAACTCCTTGTGCTGTTGGTAACGGAACCAGAGTGGAAGGCTTTGGAGCGACTACTGGTCGCAGCTCGTCGGATGGCTCATCGGCTCCGACTCACGCGGGTGTTGCTTTGGGAAGATGCCTCCCTGGCCCCGTTTCTCGCAGGGCTCTCCGGGGCTCGCCGCCGCCCGCGGCATGGAGCATTGCCGATGATCCTTCCGCTGCAAGAGGGGCTACGGCCTGAGGAGTGGCGCCTTCGGTCGCGAGCTCTCTGGGTGTGATCTTCAGGGTGGGCCGAAGGTGCCATGGCCTGGAGTTAGGACATTCCTTGCATCGAAGCGTAGCTTCTGGAGAACAAAGGCGAACCAGTCGGAGCCGAAGTGCTGGATCCAGTCTGCCTGGGAGAAGGGGATCGAGGAGATGGGGTAGCGCTTGCCCCCGATGGCCCTGGCTTGCTGGAAGAGGGCGACATTTTCGTCAATCCGCTGCTGAACGATGGCCGGAACCGGGGGGCGAAGCGCAGGAGGTCGAAGAGAAAGATGACCTCCTCGTCCGGCACCTGGAAGAAGCAGGTAGTCAGCTTGCTACGCCGGAAGGCGTAGAACAGCATGGGTCCGTTGCCGGTTTGCTCCAGGGTGAGGTTGGCAATTACGTTGCTGACGTTAGGAAGTAGACTGAAACCTTGGGAGGAACACGTCGAGCCAGGGGTGGTAGATTGTCCAAGCCCCTACGGTTTTGAGGAAATTGACCGTAGGATCAAGGCGGGTGATCCAACCGGTGTAGGAGGTTTCTTCGATTTCGGCACCTGGAGGGAGACCTGCGAGGAGCACTTCGTCGTTCGGCGGGCTGCTCGGGTTGTAGTAGGTTGCGGCCTCGAAAAGGTAAAGCCATCCCCCCTGACCGTCGGGGATGACCTGACCTTCCACATAGGAGAATCGCTCGTCGAGGGCAGTCTGAGTCCGGTGCGCAACGAACTGGTGGATGTCCGTGTAGATGATGCGATAGACACGCACGTGGGTCGGCGCAGGCTGGAGCTTAAACCGGGCTCCTACGATGAGCAAACTGGCCTAGCCCCACTAGCACCGAGCGAAACAAGAGTGGTTGGATTGTGGGGGAGCAGAAGATCTTCCGCCCATCACCCGTGACCACCTCCAGGGTAAGCACGTTGTCCACCTGGAGCCCGTGGCGGTGGGATGCACCGCCGATCCCGCCGACGCAGAGGGTTCCGCCCACGGTTGTGTCCACGTAGTCGGTAAAGACGGGCGGGGTGAGGCCGACGGCCGTGGTAGCCGCTAGCACCTCGCGCCAGCGAGTCCCTGCCTGCACCCAGACCCCGTTCGCCGTGGGGGGTTCGATGGCATTGAAGCTCCGCATGTCAATGACTACTCCCCCGTTGACTTGGGCTTGGCCGTAGGTGGAGTGAGCCTCCCCACGGCCTGCGATCTTGATCCCGTGCTTGTGTTGACAAGTACATCTCAATGGATAAGGATCCGAACACTCAGTCGTACGTGGACGCGCGAGGGGAGCTGATCATCCAGAGACCGGCGCCCGGGGTGCTGCTGTACATTGAGAAAGGGTATTTGGAGGGCTCCCGGGGGGAACTGATCGTGGCGGGGATGGATCGAGAGCTAAAGTTTGCTCCCAAGCTAACGATCTTCGTCGACGGGGAGCATCTGGAAGGGTACGACCCGCCGGTCCGGACGATGCCCACGGACTGGCTCAAGAAGAACACTGCCCGGGTGGACTCCCAGCACATGCTGGTGCGCTCCCAGATCGCGAAGATGGGGCTTTCGGTGGCGGGCCTCGTTCTAGGGGCGGTGATCAAGGGGTATACCGAGCGGCGTCCCTTCGAGCAGGCGCTGCAGGCGGTGGTGGCTCGGGCGCCCCTGCGATCCGCCGGGAGCAGCCTCAAGATCTAAGCCACCATGCCGGGCTTCGTAGGGTAGCCTGCGGGCCATCGATGCCCGGCGACCTTCTGCTTCTGTACGAAGACTCCATGCTGGCTC
>JANWXX010000630.1 GCA_025057345.1 Polyangiaceae bacterium
GATGGACTTCCGCGCGGTGTACGACCAACATTACGACTTCGTCTGGCGATCTCTCCGGCGCCTCGGCGTCCGTGAAGCCGACGTGCCCGACGCCCTCCAAGAGGTTTTCTTGGTTGTGTTTCGTCGCCTTGGGGAATTCGAGGGCCGTGCTCGTCTCACGACTTGGCTCTTCCGCATTTGCGTCCGGGTTGCTCATGACCGTAACCGCCTCGCCCACCACCGCCGTGAGATCCTCGACGAAAGGGTCGCGGATGACCTTCCTGACGAGGCCCATGATCCCACATACCAAGCCGAGTGCCGCGAGGAGTTCGCCCTACTGGAGTTGGCCCTTGACCGCATGGACCTGGAGCAGCGAGCTGTCTTTACCCTCTTCGAGCTGGAAGAGATGAGTGGAGAGGAGATCGCCGAGACGCTTCAGATCCCCCTAGGCACCGTCTACTCGCGGCTGCGGTTGGGTCGAGAGGCGTTCCGCAAAGTTTTTCAGCGTATCCAAGCACAATCTGCAGGCGCTACGGCGCGAGGCACACCATGACCGACCCCAGGCGATTGCTTGACGATCCCACCCTCGATGAGGGAGCACGTGCCGTACTCCGCGCGGCCAGGCAACAGCGGGGCAACGCTGCTCAGCGCGACGCCATCTGGGCTGCTATAGCGGCCGGGCTGCCCTCGGTTCCGCAAGGGGGTGATCTCTCCGGAGGCCCCGATCCAACTCCTCTTGATCCAAGTATCACAGGCCTCGGGGTCAAGACTGCGGTCACAGGCCCGGGGGCCACCCTCGGAGCCAAAGCGCTCGGTTGGCTTGGATTCGTGAAGGCTGGAGCCTTCGGTGCCGGAGTGATGAGTGCAGTGCTGGGAGCCCAGATCCTCCTGTCTTCCCCGCCGGAGGTTCCTCGCCCTGTGCCTGCACTATCGATCCCACGAAGCACCCAGGAATCCGTGACCCAGCCCCAGGAGCCGCTCCGGGTCGAGACATCCTCGGCTCCAATCCCTAGCGCTCCCCTTGAGGCTTCCCGGAAAATCTTGGGAACCTCGAACCTGCTCCGTCCAACGACCTCGGAGGTCCCTCCCACTTCCGCCGAGCCTTCCGGGCAGGCCATCCTATCCGCGCCGAACGAGCCTGCCGTCCCTTCTCCCGCAGAAAGCTCAACGTCGATGGTAGTCAAGGAGACGCTGGAGCAGGCCCGAGAGGAGGCAAGGCTGGTTCGGGAAGCTGATCAGGCGCTGCGACGCGGGGATGCTGGGAGCGCCCTGAAGACACTGGAGGAGCTAAGACAACGATTCCCGGGGGGGGTGTTGGGCCAAGAGCGGGAGGTGCTGACCATCGAGGCACTGTCGCGGAGTGGGCAGGGGGCCCAGGCGAGTGCCCGAGCAGAAGCCTTCCTGGTCAGAAACCCCGCAAGCCCCTTTGCGGAGCGGGTACGACTGCTGGTGCAGAATAAAAAAGGAGAGTGAAGATGTTTTTGTGATGGGGGAGGCCTGCTGCTGCCACAAGGGCACGAGGCCGGCCCACACACCGCCCAACTGACAATGAGGAATACCATGCGCGCTCTTGCTCGTATCTTGTCCCTGGCTACGGTCGCCTTCTCAGCGATGCTGCTGCAAGCCTGCACCACTACCGACAGCAGCGTGGGGGGCTCGAACCAGAACAACTTGAACACCGAGTGCAAGCCCGGCGAGACCAAGATGGCGGACGATGGGTGCAACACCTGCTCCTGCCAGCAAAATGGCTTCTGGGCTTGCACCGAGAAGGCCTGCGGAACCCCGACCCCCTGCAAGCCCGGTGAGGCCAAGATGGCGGACGATGGGTGCAACACTTGCTCCTGTCTGCAAGATGGTTCCTGGGCTTGCACCGAGAAGGCCTGCGGAACCCCGACCCCCTGCAAGCTCGGCGAAACCAAGCCCGCCCCCGATGGGTGCAGCACCTGCACCTGCCAGGAAGACGGAACCTGGGCCTGCACCAAACTAGCTTGTGTAGGTACCTGCGACCCACAGGAGGCCCAGGGGGTCGGGAA
>JANWXX010000631.1 GCA_025057345.1 Polyangiaceae bacterium
TCGCCTTGATCAGCTCTCTCGGGATGTAGCCCTCGATTACCTCGCCTGCGGGCTGGATCCTTCTCGCTGTGCCCTATTTCGCCAATCGGATATTCCAGAGATTCCCGAACTGTTCTGGTACCTGACTACGTTGACACCCATGGGGCTTCTCGAGAAGGCCGTCTCCTACAAGGACAAGGTAGCTCGCGGTTTTTCACCGGAGGCAGGGCTCTTCATCTATCCGGTGCTGATGGCCGCAGACATTCTGCTCTACGGAAGCGACCTTGTCCCTGTAGGGAAGGATCAAGTACAGCACCTGGAGATTACTCGGGATCTGGCCATCAAGTTCAATTTGGCCTATGTGCCGAGGTACGATCCGGCGCATCCCGAAGGGGATCACAAGGGCCGTGGGCGGGGTATCCTCAAACTCCCGCAGGCTCGCATACTGGATGCCACAGCTGTCGTCCCTGGAACCGACAACCAGAAGATGAGCAAGAGCTACGGCAACGTTATTGAGGTGTTCGCGGAAGACGCTGTGGTCAAGAAGCAGATCATGGGGATTCAAACAGACTCAACCCCTGTCGAAGCCCCCAAGAATCCCTCCGCGACCCCACTACTTTCGTTGCTGCGCCTCTTTGCCTCCCCTGAGGAGATGGCCGAACACGAGCGGACCTTTCGAGAAGGGGGTCTGGGCTACGGTCATTATAAGCTCCGGCTTCTGGAGCTCTTCCATGCACATCTAGGCGAAGCCCGAGCACGTCGCCGTGAGCTGGAGAAGAACTTGGATTACGTTGAAGAGGTACTCCGCCAGGGTGCCAAGAAGGCACGCAGCTATGCGGCCCCCATCCTCGACGAGGTACGGCGTGCAGTCGGAACCCGGGGGCTACGACCTCAAGGTGAAGGGTTACGGGCCACCGTAGAAGGCAAGGCGAGCCCCGAAGAGAATCAGGTGCTCGGTGTAGGTCTCGATGGTGCGGTACTCGTAGGAGAGAGAGGGCCCCCCGTGGATGCGCCAGAACAGACGGGGCTCGTAGAAGGCAGAGAACCGAACCATGGAGAACCCCCCTCCTTGAGCCCTCACATCGATCACGTTCTCCTCGTTAACGATGCTGGCAGAACCAGTACCAAAATCGAGGCCGAGCCCAAGGTCTTGGAAGATACCGCCCTGATAGAACAGGGGCCAGGTATCGATTCCAAAGGCGAGGGAAGTACCCGAAATCAGGAGCCCTCCCTTGGTGGCTGAGCTAGTCCCCGCACCCACCCGAAAGGCAAACCAATCGGTGAAGGCACCTCCCACCCAGGCGTTGACTCCAGTACCTAGCGCCAGCCCTGGGTCAGCCACCTGGTTCCGTAGGCTGAACTTAATGCGCGTTCCGGAGGCGCTGGTGAGCGCCAGACCTCCACCAAACCCCAGGGTGAACCCGCCGCGCCGCTCGGCATTCACCGGGATGTATGGGTTCTCGTTCGGGTCCACCGGTGCAGAGGGTGAGGGGTTCGTGAAGTCCAGGGTCTCCCCATCCCCCAGCACAGCAGGAGCGGTCGGGAGCGAAGGGTTTGCAGAGGGTGCCGGCTCCTGCGCACGGGCCAGGACAGGGTTCACCAGCGCTGCGAGGAACGCCAAGGCCGCTAGCCCAAGGTTCGAGGGGAAGGAGATCCGCATGGTGGCGTGGGGCGCCCTATAGCACGAGGAACGAGCCTCAAGCCCCTTGCTTACCTTTCCGACAGCCGCCAAGCCCGTTAAGAAACTTGTTAAGAAGCTTGTCGCTCTACTACCCCATGCACTCGGGGCATTCCCGGGCGAGAAAACGATGATGATCTCCGCGCGGCCACTCACCCCATGCGCTCGGGGAGTTCCATGCCGAGCGCCAGGATCACCTCTTCCGCCGCGCGGACCCCGTGGTGGAGAGACTCCTCAAAGAGAGCGAGGCCGGAGAGGTCGCAGTGGGCCATATGGATCCTCCCAAGCGGGCGCGCAGCGGCACGGCGCTCGGGCCCCCAGAGAAACCCGGGGCGAGGTTGTACCATCGCATGCC
>JANWXX010000632.1 GCA_025057345.1 Polyangiaceae bacterium
TGTGCGCGAGGCGGTTCGGACCTTTCTTGCAAACCCCAGTGTTCCTCGGCACTTGGCCCTGGGTGCGTAACTCCTATACGGAAGCTCCTCCGGGAACCAGAGTCCTTCGGGGAGCTAGCTCAAGAAGTAGAACGTCTCTGCCAGGATAAGTCTCCGGAGGCGGTCCACGAGCGCACAGCACTGGCAACCTTGATCGTCGATGGCTCTGTAGGGAGCTCTCCTGGGGTTGTAGCCCTGGCGAGGCCACTTCTCCGCGCCATGCTTCGGGATGCAGGGATCCAAGGGGAGGAGCCCCCAGTGCTGGACAGGCTCCGGGCCAGATTCGGAGATCCAGCGCTCCAGGCAGACTGGCCTTCCGTGACTGCTGGGGTGCTCTCGGGAGCACTGACTGTGCATGTCCCGAAAGCTCTCGCTGGGACACTTCCGATCCGCGATGCAGCGCTGCTCCCTGGCGGCAAGGCACTGGTGGCGCTGGGAGAGGCCGGGATCTGGCTGCTCTCACGGGCGGGGAAAACGCTCCGTCATTTCGAGGAGCCCGCGACCGAGCTTGTCCTCTCTTCCAGGGGAGATCGGGCGCTGGCGCTGGCCCCCCGAGGGCGTCTCTGGCGGGTGGCGCGCCTGGATCTCCTTGGCTGGCGATCCCGGGTCTGGCAAGAAGTGGAGCTGACGGCGTGGTCCCCGGAATTCCGTGGGGCTTCATGGTTGGTGGGGGTCCAAGGTGGGTTGCTCTGCGAAATCGACGCACTGGACCCAGAGTGGTCCTCTCTCTGGAAGATCCACGAACCCCACCAACAGGTCGTCGCTTGCTGGTGCCCGGTACAGGACGGTGTCGAACGGCTTGCTGCTGTCTTCGAGGATTCTGCAGGCAATGCATCGCTCTGGCAATGGGACCAGGCATCCCGAGGGCTTCATCGTCGTGATGCCCTCCCGGCGATGGAGGATGTCAGGTGGGACTCCTGCGCATGGGTCGGAACGAGTTTCGGACTGCTCCAGTGCGAGAATTTCGGGCGTATCTATGTCCTGGGCCCCAAGGCTCGCCGGCTCTTCTGCGTGGCTCCCGGAGGGTGCTACCGTGTGGTTGCATGGGGGGAGCTGGTGGGGGTCACCAGCGGGGACAAAGTACAGTTCTGGGCGCCAGCTTCGGAGGGAGAGGCACGGCAACTAGGAAGCCTCACCCTGGAGGGCGCTACGGAGGCGAGGGTCCACTTCTCTCCCTTCGGTGTCGCCGTGGCAGATTCGCAGGGGAGGCTAGTCTCCCTCGTGGTGGACCACGGGGGCAGGCTCCAACTGCTAAGGACGCTTCGGATCGGCTAACTAACACTCCCATATCGGAAGAACGCTCTCTGCGCCACCCTGCGTCTAGATGATGTGTTCAGGAGATAGGTCACAAAGATGACCTTGGAGCTGAGAAGCTAATCCAGATAAACTCTACTTTTATGGCAAAGGCTTCCGTCAAGTCTCCTAACAAGCAGGAAAGTCCCATGCACAAGTCTCGTTGGTCTCGATGGGTGATCGCTGTTGTTCTCGCGAGTGTAGCCTGTGGAGGTTCCGGGGATTCCAGCGAAGGGGGTACGCTAGGTGGTGGACTGAGTGGTCAGGGGGGGGCTAGCGGGGCCGGCGGGGCCGGGAAGGGAGGCTCTGCGGGGAGCAGTGGTGGGACCAGCGGAACCGCTGGACAAGCAGGAGCCGGAGGGAGCGCAGGTACCGCAGGGGTCGGTGGTGCAGGTACCGGTGGAGCAGCAAACAGTGGGGCAGCAGGGGACAGTGGGGCAGCTGGAGTCGGTGTTGCCGGTACCGGTGGTGCATCATCCTGTGGGGCAGCTGGGGTCCGTGGGGCAGCTGTTTACAGCGGTGGGCGGGGGTTGGGTGGGTCCGCAGGGGATTCCGGGGCTGGTGGGGACAGTGGTACAGGGGGCGGTGCAGGTACCGGCGGGGGTGCCTCGGTCGCGGTGTGCTGCACGACCAGCGGACAGCCTGGGTGCGATGGTCTAACGGCGGACGCGCTA
>JANWXX010000633.1 GCA_025057345.1 Polyangiaceae bacterium
TCATCTTCGATGGAACCACCGAAGAGGCCAAAAGTTGTCAGGATCCCTACGTTCGCCAGTTCGTCCATGGTCTCGTCGAGGGGCCACTTTAGCCAGAGCGGGCTATGGTATAGCTTCAGGCCGTGGTTTCGAACGATCCACCGCCTCCTGGCTTGTTCCACACCATGGGCGAGTCTCTGCTCTCGATGGCAGAAACCGCCGGGGGCATGGGTGTGCTCTTCGGACGTATCCTGGTGAGGCTGGCGAGGCTCCGCTTCGACGGCGCTGAGTTTTTGCGATCGATGTACAAGATGGGGGTCAAGTCAGTCCCTATCGTGATCGTGACCGCCCTATTCACCGGGGGGATCATGGTGATCCAAGCGGCACCCATCGTGAAGCGCTATGGCGCCCAGGGGCTTCTTGGCTGGGGGGCAGGCTTCGGTACACTGCGGGAAATCGGCCCTCTGCTGACAGCACTCATGCTCTCGGGGCGGGTCGGCGCCAACAACACTGCCGAACTGGGGACGATGGTGGTGACCGAGCAGATTGATGCCCTACGAGCCCTGGCCATCGACCCGATCAGCTTCCTCATCACCCCCCGATTCCTCGCCTTTATCCTAACCCTGTTCCTCTCTACCCTCTATGCTGATGCCCTAGCGCTCCTCGGCGCCGCTTATGCAGGTAAGGGCCTCCTGGATGTGGAACCCAGCGTCTTTTACAACGGCCTTACCTCGGGTCTGCTCAACTTTGGAGACGTAAGCATCGGCCTCATCAAAAGCGTGGTCTTTGGTATCATCATGGCCCTCGCTAGCTGTCATTTTGGCCTCGCGGTCAAGGGAGGTGCCCCCGGTGTGGGTCGTGCTGTTAATGCCACCGTGGTTGCTAGCGCTGCTGGGATCTTCATCCTCGACTACTTCGTCAGCTTCGGGATCTCCTGATGAGCAGCGCTGAACAGGCCTACGAATCTTCTCCCAAGGAGGGCACCTCGGAGGAGCTTGGCCTCCTCGGGGAATTGGGCGCCACCGTCCTCGACCTCCTTGACGGTGCCCGAGGAATGTACTCGGTCCTCGTCCGAACCCTTTACTACACAGCTTATGGACGCCGAGAACCTGGTGCCCTCGTCCACTACATGTACGAGATCGGCAACAAGTCCCTCTTCTTCCTCACCGTGGTGATGGGCTTCATCGGGATGATCCTGGTCTATCAGGCAGGGGTCCAGGCCAAGCGCGTGATCCCTGACCTAACCCTGCTGGGGGCCACCTATCTGGAGCTCCTGATCCGTGACTTGGCCGCCTCCATCGGTGCCTTGATGCTGGCTACCCGGGTGGGCGCCGGCATCGCCGCCGAGATCGGCAGCATGGTTGTTACCGAACAGACCGACGCCCTCCGGATGTGCGCCGCTGACCCCATCGACTACCTGATCAAACCCCGCTTCTTTGCCAGCATCGTGATGACCACAGTACTCATCATCTGGAGCGCCGCTGTCGCCTTCGCTTCGGGTATGGTGACGGCCTACTCCTTCTTTGATGTAGCCCCCCGCACCTTCTGCAACCTCAGTCTCGTCGATGTCGGCGACCTCACCATTGGTCTTGCCAAGTGCGTAGCCTATGGTGCTGCCATCCCTGTGGTTTCCGGTTACTGCGGGCTCTCTACCTTCGGTGGCAGTGAAGGCGTTGGCTGGGCCACTACCCGGGCCGTCGTCAATTCCTCCCTCGCTGTCATCATCCTCAACTTCTTCATCTCCGGCGCCGGCGTCTTCCTGTTCCCATGAGTGCCCAGTGAGGTTCCTTCGCTGGAACCTGTGCGTTGGCCTCCTTGGCCCGATGAGGTCACTCCCGCTTGGCCCGACGACCTTTCCCGCTGGTTTCTGCCCGATGATGAGTTGTTCGTGGTTTCCTTCCGCACGTTCCTCCTCCTTTCCCATCTGATTCCCTGTTTGCAACGCCTCCTTTCCGAACAAGG
>JANWXX010000634.1 GCA_025057345.1 Polyangiaceae bacterium
GGGGAACTGGCGGATCCGACGCGGGAACTGGTGGATCCAGTGCTGGGAACAATGGAAGCGGGGCGGCGGGAAGCGGAGCAGCAGGTTCGGGGACGGCTGGGAGCGGAACCGCCGGCTCGGGTATCGCAGGGCAAGGAGGTTCTGCTCAAGCTGGTGCGGGAGGTTCCGGACAGGCAGGAACAGGCACCACCGGAGGTGCAGGTGGCGCCAAGGGAGGGGCGGGTGGTGCGGGTGGCAAAGGTGGAGCCAAGGCAGGTGCGGGCGGTAGCCCAGTGCCACCTCAGGCGTCCCCAGACTCCGGCGACGACGGGGATTGTGGTTGCCGTACTGCGGGGAACTCCAGGGGTTCATCTGCTGGTTTCCTCACGTTGATCGGGGGGTATGCAGCGTTGCTCCGGCGTCGTAGCCGTCGTCACTGAGCGGTGAGTGGAGAGGAGCTGGTCCTGGGGGAGCCTGGAGGCTCCGGCGAATCGTGGTCGCTCCCCGGTGCATTGCTTGCGTGGTAGCTTAGGAGAAGGGGGTCATTTCCTCCGGTATCGTCCAGGCACGGATTGCGCTAGGACCGGCACCACCATGGTCAACGTCGCAATCAACGGTTTTGGCCGGATCGGCCGGCAGGTCATCAGCGCGATGGTCGAAAAAGGGGTTTGGGGGAAGGAGCTCATCGTCGTCGCGGTCGTCGATGTGTCGACGGATGCTGACTACTTCGCCTACCAGCTCCGGTATGACTCCGTGCACGGGCGCTTCAAGGGGGAGGTTTCGACGGAGAAAAGCCGTCCAGAGCTAAAGGAGAACGACATTTTGGTTGTGAATGGGCACAAGATCCGGTGTCTTTCGCCGGCGAAGGATCTGTCGCTGCTCCCCTGGAAGGCGATGAACGTGGGGATCGTCGTGGAGGCGACGGGCCTCTTTACTGAGTCGGACTTGGCCCGAGGGCACCTGGCCGCCGGTGCCCGTAAGGTCATCATCTCAGCGCCTGGTAAGGGGGTGGATGTGAAGACCATCGTGATGGGGGTCAATGACGACGAATACGTTCCGGAGAAGCATCACATTGTGTCGAATGCTTCGTGTACTACCAACTGCCTGGCTCCCCTGGTCCATGTGCTGATCAAGGAGGGTTTCGGGATCGAAACCGGCTTGATGACCACGATCCACGCCTACACAGCGACGCAGAAGACCGTGGACGGACCCTCCAAGAAGGACTGGCGCGGTGGGCGTGCAGCGGCGATCAACATCATCCCGTCGAGCACCGGTGCGGCAAAGGCCGTGGGGGAGGTGATCCCAGCGACCCGGGGCAAGCTCACCGGCATGTCCTTCCGCGTTCCTGTGGCCAATGTATCGGTGGTGGACCTAACCTTCCGCACGGCCCGTGACACCTCCATTCAGGAGATCGATCAGGCGATGCGTCGGGCCTCAGAAACGTACCTCAAGGGTATTCTCGGGGTATGCGATGAAGACCTGGTTTCCACCGATTTTATCCACGACGATCGGTCGTCCATTTACGATGCCAAAGCGACCTTGGAGAACAACCTCAAGGGGGAGAAGCGATTTTTCAAGGTGGTTTCATGGTACGACAACGAGTGGGGGTATTCGCTTCGCATCGTAGACCTTGCCCTGCGGATGGCTCGACTTGGTATGGATCGTGGGGACAACCTTACCCTCAAGGGGATCGAGCATGCCGACCTGAGGGGCAAGCGGGTATTCCTTCGGGTCGATTTCAACGTGCCGATGGAAGGTGGGAAGATCACGGATGATTTCCGTATCGTCTCGTCGCTGCCGTCGATCCAGAAGGCGCTGGCGGCTGGCGCGCGCCTGGTTCTTGCGTCTCACCTAGGGCGTCCTGCGGAGAAGGGCTACGAGGCAGAGTTCTCCCTGAAGCCCGCTGCCGAGCGCCTGGCGGAACTCTTGGGGAAGCCGGTCAAGTTCATCCCGGATTGCA
>JANWXX010000635.1 GCA_025057345.1 Polyangiaceae bacterium
GCTGTAGCTTTCGGAGGGCCAGAGAACAAACCGGGGATGTTCCGCGGGTTTGTTCACTTCCTCCCGCCGACCACCACCCAGCTACCCAACTTCGATGCAGCACCGCCTGCGGGCATCCTCTTCACCCCCGGCTTTGCAGTGAGTACTCCAAACTACATCGAAGGCTTCCCGGGGCTGGACGCAGGTCGAGTCGAGTACTTTGGCATCCGCTACGAGGGCGACTTTGCCGTCACGGTCCCTGGCGATTACACCTTCAAGCTTGAATCGGACGATGGGGCCAGGCTCTCCATCGACAGCCTACCGCTTATCGTAATGGATGGCGTCCACACGGCCCAGACCAAGACGGGGACCGTCAAGCTTGCTCCAGGCCCCCACCGGATGCGCCTTGACTACTTCCAGGCAGCTCGAGGGGCTGCCGCTCTCCGGCTCTCCGTGACCCCACCTGGTGGTGCCGAGAAGCCGTTCTCCGCCATGTTTTGACCCTCCATTTTCGCTTGGAAGGTGAGCCTCCGCCCCAATTTCGCTAAGGTGGAGGCTGATGGCGTCGATCAACCCGCTGGCGCGGGAACTGGTGCTCAAGATCGTCTTCTACGGGCCTGGACTCGGAGGCAAGACAACCACACTGCAGCACATCCATGACATGGCCAGGCCCGAGCACCGGGGCAAGATGGTCAGCCTGGCGACTGCAGTGGATCGCACCCTCTACTTCGATTTCTTGCCCCTACGAGTACCCAAACCACTCGGGCTGGGCATCCGACTCCAGCTGTTCACGGTTCCAGGACAAGTCTATTACAACTCGACTCGGAAGCTGGTACTTACTGGCGCCGACGGGCTGGTCTTCGTCGCAGACTCCCAGACGGCTCGCCAAGACGCCAATCTAGAGAGCCTGGAGAATCTGGTAGAGAACCTGAGAGAGCAGAAGCGAGATCTAAGTGATCTACCCCACGTCTTTCTCTACAACAAGCGCGACCTCGACGACATCTTGCCGGTGGAGGAAATGGAACGAGAGCTAAATCTCTACCAGGCTCCTTCCTTCGCCACCATTGCAACTCGGGGGACTGGGGTATTCGAGGGGCTAGCTCGCATTCTCAAAGTCAGCCTCGCTGGGCTCCAGCGAACGCTTCCGCCCGACAGCGGGACTCCTGACCTTTCCGCTGAGTTTCCTGAAGAAATCCTCCCCTGGGTATTGAGGGGAGAGCAACCGACCCCTTCGGCGCGTGGCGTCGCCATCGTTTCCCAGAATGTCCTCGAAGCCCCGGAACCTCGCTGGTCCGACGCGCCTCCTCCCCCGCCCTCCCAGGAGGTTCCGCTCACGGACATCAGTGCCGCACCGACCTTGACCTCTGGACGACCCGGGCTCTCCTTTGCTGCCCTCTGGCCCGAGACTGACCGAGAACTCCTTCTAGAGATCGAGGCTCACCTCGCTGCTGGCGAGTATCCTCGCGCTCTAGAAGGCATGGATGTGGTGCTCTCCCGAATCTTCGCCAGCGCTGGCGCCCTGTTGCGCACCAATGATGTCCCCCGAGAGCCCGCGGTCATCCCGCTGCTTCTGGGGCTCAGCGGTACCCGTTATCTTGCTTTCCGCTCGCTGCTCCGTGACGCCAGGGCTGGCTTGATCCTCGAAGAGCGCAGTGTACTAGCTGCCTATGCCTTTGTTCTTGAGGTCCGCCTTGCTCGCGATCGGTTGACCCTCGGATGACCCTCCTGCGCCTTGTTCTTCTGGAGTTGTCGTTCCTGGCCATCGCTTGTACCCCCCCGTTGGAGGAACACCAGAAGCCCTCCCCCCCCATCGTTCCTGATCGCTTCCCCGCCCTCGCAGCAACCTGCAGCTCCCCCCCATTCGAACCTCCTCCCGACACAAGCGTAATGCTCCCAGAGCTACGCTTGCTCCCCCCCAAGCGTTGTGACCGCCACAGAGGCAAGACCACCTCC
>JANWXX010000636.1 GCA_025057345.1 Polyangiaceae bacterium
CCCTTGCTCCCCTCCTCCTTACCGCCCCCGTACCAGCCCTAGCCAACGGGCGCTTCCCAGCCGCCAACCAACTCGTCGTCCACCCGACAGATCCTCAGCAGATTCTGGTCCGAGTCACCTTTGGGGTCCTGCTGAGCCGGGATGGAGGGCAGAGTTTCTCCTGGATCTGCGAGAAAGCCGTGGGGTATGGGGGCGTTCAGGATCCGGCGGTCGCCCTCACCAGCAACGGCTCGCTGCTCATCGCCGCCTTCGAGGGCCTCGCCATCAGCCACGATGGAGGTTGCTCCTTCGCCTTCGTCAAGGAAGCGGAGAAGGAGTTCGTCATCGACGTCGCCGTCGACAAGGGGAACCCGAGCAGCGCCGTCGCCGTCACCTCCACTGGGAAGGGTGGGCTCACGTTCAACGTCCAGGTGTTGGAGACCACCGACGCAGGATCTACCTGGTCCCTTATCGGCACTCCTATCGATCCCGCCCTCCTCGCCGAGACCATCGACCCAGCCCCCTCCCGCAAGCAGCGTCTTTATGTCAGCGGCTTCTCCAGCGTCATCGTCGACGGCAAGCAGATCCGCTCCGGCGCCCTGATGGTCAGCGACGACCGGGGAACCACCTGGGAGCGCCGGGATCTCGACCTGGGCGCCGACCAATCGGTCTACATCGCCGCCGTCGACCCCCAGAACCCAGACCGGGTGTTCCTCCGCACCCGCGGCATAGAGGAGGATCGCCTCCTGCTCACCGAGGATGCTGGGAAATCCTTCACGACCCTCACCACCGTTCCTGGCTCCATGCTCGGCTTTGCCCTCTCCCCCGACGGGAAGAAAGTCGCCATCGGAGGCCCCTCTGCCGGCGTCCGCGTTGCTGACACCAGCTCCTTCCAGTTCGTCCAGGTCAGCTCCATCGAGAACGCCTGCCTTACCTGGACGACTGCAGGCCTCTACGCATGCGCCAACCCTTTCAAGGATGGCTTCGCTGTCGGCATCTCCTTTGACGAGGGGGCCTCTTGGCAGCCCCTCCTCGCCTCGTATACCGCCCTCACCGGTCCCATCTCCGGCTGTCCCACCGACCCTTCGCCAGCTGCCGTCTGCGCCCAGGAGTGGGCCCAGCTCAAGGCCACCCTCGGCATCGGCGAAGGCGGTTCGGGAGGAACGGGTGCCAGCAGCGGCGCAAGCGGCGCAAGCCCTGGTAGGTCACCCTCCTCCGCAGGAGGAACCCAGCCTAGCGCAGACCCCGATGCGACCGACAATGCAACCTCATCGTGCGATTGCACCAGCGCCGGAGCCAGAATCCATCCCGCATCCCTAGCGGCGCTGGGGCTCGTACTGGCTGGGCTAGTCCGCGCTGCACGTCGCCAGCGCTGAACGTCGCTGGCGTGGGGAGGAGTGGAGGCCGGGTCAACCGCAGCGAGGTCGGTCGTGGTCAAGCGCCGCGCGAAGCAGGTCCGCCAACCCGGGGTGGTTTTCCTTCATGCTGCTCCCCCTAACCGAGGTCGGTCCAGGAGATGAGGCTCCTGTGGGAGACGGGGCAGGAGGCTTGATACGAGAGCCCAAGTTCCCTGGAGCTTATCGAGCGGTACATGTAGACATGGTCCTAATGTACTGTCCTCGCCGCCTTGCACACTTCCTTGCCACCTTGATAGCACTCTGCCTCTCGGTCCCCAAGACAGTACAGGCACGCACCCAACCTACGCGGATGAACAGCCCCTGGCTCCTGGGAGGGGGCATTGCCACCTCCTGCCTCGGCCTCCTTATCTTCGCTATCGGTGTGCCAATCTACAGACTCCGTAACCAGGAGGTCCATTGTAATCTGATTGGTTCTCCCTGGGCGATGCGATGAAACCAGGGGAAGTAGCGGGCAGCGCAGGGGATCCAACTTACCTGATTAGGGGTTACGCACCCACCCAGGAATGTTGAGGAATGTCGGGCTGTTACCCT
>JANWXX010000637.1 GCA_025057345.1 Polyangiaceae bacterium
TGGCCCGCCGGAGCCAACACTTCTCCCTCGGAAAGACCTCTGTCGTCCTAACTACCATCGCGGGTTGGTACAGCGGAATTGTGCTGGCACAGGATGACTGGACCTTCACGGTGCTTAATGTCCTCCCTCACGGCATTCCTTACTTTGCCCTCCTTTGGGCCTACGGCAAGGCCCGCCAGGACACCTCCCCAACAACCCCTGGCTCACGGCTCATCGCCGCAGGATTGGGTGCTTTTTTCGGGTTTCTCTTGCTCCTTGCGTTTATCGAGGAGCTGCTCTGGGATCGGTTGATCTGGCACGACCGAAGTTGGCTCTTTGGCTTTCTTCCTGAGCTTCACCCGGGTGCTTGGGCCTCCCTTCTGGTTCCCTTGCTCGCACTCCCCCAGGCGACCCATTACGTCCTGGATGCTTTCCTTTGGCGCCGTGGAGCTACCGGCCCCGAACAGGCACGTGCCCTTGGCTTCTAGGGTGCCTAACCGCAGATTCTTACCGTGGCTCTAGGCTCTTCGCCCCAATGTTCTGGCTATTGGGCGAGCCAGGCATCGCCATGCCGAGGCTCTGGAACAGATCATTGAGCAGATCCCTGCATTCTTGCTTACCCTTGAGGTGGTTGAGCAGCAAGTTGGTAGTGTCTCCAAAGGTCTTCTCCAGAGCAAGGCCCTCCCGGGCCCGAAGGGCTACTTTCTCTCGACGAGCAGCCAGATCCTCTTCCAAGGCCTCGGCGTAGCGGGCAAGCTGACTGCGGAGCTGATCGATCTGTCGGCGCAGATCCCGGGCAACGTTCTCCCGGCTGTTACGCTTCATCTCCCGAGCGCTGATCTGCTCGCGCTTGGCATCGACCAGCGCCTGGGCAGCACCGGCCCGCTCATAGAGGGCTCGGTTGCCGTTCCCTTGGCGTTCAGCGTTGTCGGCCAGTGCCTTGGCCTGCACAGCGTTGCGCTCCAACACTGCCAGCTCATTCTGGAGCCGCTCGATTTCCTCCTGATCAGCAGAGGCTTCCCGGAGGGCTCGGGACTCCTCCTGGGCCAGCTCCTCGACTTTGCGGCCGATCTCGGCACGGAGTGCGCGACCACGGCGTTCAAGTTGTTCAAGCTTGCGGGTATGGCTAGCCACCTCTCCCTCCAAGCGGCTTGCACGGGAAGCGAGCTCCCAACTTTGGGTGATCGCTTGAGCAATTTCGGGGGGAGCGTTGCCGCTTGGATAGGCGCGGGCCACCATTCGGGCAAAAAGAGCCGTTCGGCTAGCCCACTCGATAACCCCGGGAGATTGAGGGGGAGGCGGAGGGGGTGCTGGTAGGACGTCGCTGGGGCCGACTTCCCAGGTCTGCTGGGATGGCAGCGCCCGCTGGAGCGCTTTGAGTTCTTCAAGGAGATGGTGGGCATCTTGGTAGCGTTTGCGGGCCTCTTTCTCCAGAAGGCGAAGACAGATCTGCTCTGCTTGAGGCAGAATGTCGCTCTTGAGGGAGGTAGGACGAACCGGAATTGAGGTCCGCTGCATTTCCAAGAGCGTTTCCCGGTCAGGGGAGCGGAAGGGGAGCTGACCGGTGAGCATCTCGTAGAAAAGAACCCCAAGTGCATAGAGATCTGACTGGGCTCCTACGTCTTCCCCTCGTGCCTGCTCTGGGGACATATACTCCGGTGTTCCGAAGACTGCCCCCTTGGGAGCAAGCCGGGGATCGCGGGCGATGGCAGCTAGACCGAAATCGAGGATCTTCACGAAATCTTTCCGGCCACCTCGCGTGGTAAGCTGGATGTTATCGCTCTTGAGATCTCGGTGGATGACGCCAAGGTCGTGAGCGCGAGCTAGTGCGGCGCACATTTGCTCCAGGATATCGACAGCGCGGCTTAGCGGCATGGCCCCCTTAGCCAACTCA
>JANWXX010000638.1 GCA_025057345.1 Polyangiaceae bacterium
AGACCATAGGGAGCATTCTCGTAGTTCTGGCGGCGCTCGTTCTTGACTACCTCTCGCTGATTCTCAAAGGTCTTCTGGTCGGCATGGTCAAGGAGAAAGGCCATCCTGTCGCTCTCCAACCACAAGGCGAGGGCAAGCTGGTTGGAGGGAAGCGTTTCAAAGTAGTTAGTTCGGTCGGTGTTGGTGGTACCGTTGCGGTCGCTAACTCCAGCGCGCTCCAGGTACTTGAAAAACATGTCTTCCCCAACATTTCGCGAACCCTGGAACATCACATGCTCGAAGAGGTGGGCAAATCCGTTCTTTCCAGGGGCCTCATCCTTGGAGCCTACATGGTACCAGACGTTAACGGCGACCACCGGAGTGCGATGATCCTCGTGGAGGATCACCTCCAGCCCGTTGTCGAGCCTGTATTTCTCGAAGTGGATACGACTGAGCTGCTGGGCGCTAGCGAGGGTCGAGGCGAGGGTCAGGGCAAGAGCCATCCCAAACGACAGAACACGACGTTGCATACTTGATCACATACCAGGACACATCCCCAACTCTTACCTCTGCGTCACCGAAGCCGTAGGTGCCTCCGAGGCGGAGGCCCGCACCGCCATCACAAAGGCAAACACCCTGTCCGCCTCCGCATGATCGTCTCAAGAACACCCGCAGAACTCCTCGACCCTACGAATCGTTTCCCTGGAAAACTGACGCGCGGTTGCTATACCGGGCAAGTGCGGATTTCCTTCGGAGCCCCCCTCCTCACCGCGTTCATCCTCTTTCTCTCTGTATCTGCCAGCGCTACCGAGCCCTCGCATCCCCTCGATCTTCGTCGGCTGTTTTTCGACGGAGTGCTATCACCGGGATACCCAGCACGTCACAGCACGAGCACCGCGCGCCCCATCCCCCTGGCCAGCGAAGAATCCTTCACAGTGCTCAGTATCCTTGTTAACCCGGCATTTTTCCCTTTGGGAGTCTGGTCCGTACGGGCCGAGCTAGCTCCCCTTCGATACATCTCCGGGCTGGCCGAGTACAGCCGTATCCAGAATTTCGATGTCCCGGGCCTCAAGGGGAAGAGCCACCTAGATGGCAACGCCCTTGACCTGGGTTTTCACGTCTGGCCTCAGGGGAAGGGAGTCCATGGCGTCTACTTGGGGCCCCGCTACTCCTTTGGTAGTGGAGAGGATCGTACCGGCTATGGGGAAGGTGACCTTTCCGGCTGGGGTGCAGACCTCGGCTATCAGTGGGTCGCCGGGCTCTTCTCCTTCAACTTGGGCGCCGGGCTTGGGCAGGCGACCGCCCGGATACGCCCTACCGAGGCACTCCGCACCCGTGAAGATATCCCCGAGTCGCTCCGCCAGACCGAGGCTCGCGCTACCTTCCTGCGACCTTACCTCACGGTCGGCCTTGGCCTCTCCTTCTAACTTTAGGCGCCAAGGCAGACTCGGGAATACGCGGAAGTGGGAACTTCCTCCAGCCAGTCTTGAAGCTCGTGAACAATCTGGACCATCCGCAGGCCATCGGGCCCCTGGTGCCCCAGCATCCTGAGCGCCTGTGCTCCCTGCTCCTGCGAGAGCCTCCCAGTACCGATGGCCTGCCCCAACCGCAATAGTGCTCGCAGCCCCAACAGCCCCTGGGCCAGCTCCAGCACCCACCGCCGGGCACGTTCACTTCCTGGAGGAGAGCTCCACTGAAGCAGCATCTTTAGCCGTCGAGAGACGTTCTCCTGGCTGCCGAGAGCATCCCGATAGTATCGGGCCACGGAAGCACAGCATCTCGTCAGATCATCTTCTTGGAGCACCAAGCCCCCCCAGAGCTGGTCGCTGGCCATCGCAAGCTGCAGCATCGT
>JANWXX010000639.1 GCA_025057345.1 Polyangiaceae bacterium
GAGATCTACGAGCGGGGGATCCGTGGACCCGAGGGGCACCCGCTGTCGCGTCCGCCGGAAGTGGAGGGGGAGGCAGCCAACCGGGCGATTCGTATTGCGGAGGTGCTCGGCGTGCCACTCTATGTGGTCCATACCTCCTGCATGGATGCGCTGGAATGCATCGAGCGTGCTCGTCGAGAGGGCCAGCGTGTCTTTGGAGAGGTACTGGCGCAGCATCTGGTCATCGACGACTCGGTTTACAGGGATCCAGACTGGAACCGGGCTGCCCACCACGTGATGAGCCCACCTTTTCGGAGCAAAGAGCACCAGGAGGCACTCTGGCGGGGCCTGCAGTCGGGGAACCTCCAGACGACTGCTACCGATCACTGCTGTTTCTGCACATCGCAGAAGCAGATGGGTCTGGAAGATTTCCGAAAGATCCCCAACGGGACCAACGGAGTGGAAGATCGAATGACGGTGCTATGGCACCACGGGGTTCGGACTGGCAAGCTGACCCCGAGCGAATTCGTGGCGGTTACCTCTACCAATGCTGCCAAGATCTTCAACATCTTCCCCAGAAAGGGTGCCATTGCTCCTGGCGCCGACGCGGATCTGGTGATCTGGGATCCAGCGAAGACCCGAACGATCAGTGCGAAGACCCACCATCAAAAGATTGACTTCAGCATTTACGAAGGGATGACCACTACGGGGAACCCAGCGGTCACCCTCACCCGGGGGCGTATCCAGTGGGAGAACAACCAGCTTCGGACGGAGCGCGGCTTCGGCAAGCACATCCCCCGACCTCCTCACCCGCCTTACTATACAGCGCAGCTAACCCGCAACCTGCTCGCTGCTCCTACCGCGGTCGAGCGGCCCTCCCTGCCACACCAGTGAGGTTAACCCGCCGGTTAGTTATCTTGAGCACCCTCGGCAATCCACTGGCGGATCGCCTCGATCTTGGCAGCGTCTAGCTTGGCCCCCTTGGGCATCTGGTTGATCGAACCGACGGGCCCTTTGAGCACCAAATACAGCAGGCTGTCGTCCGGTTTACCTGGTACGACGAGTTGCTTGCCGCTCTCGATGTTGCTAGCGCGATCGACCAAGGCAGCGCGCGCCTTGCCAGCCGTGAGCTCGGGGGAGGTGGCATTGGCGCCGTGGCAGCTGGAGAATGCACAGCTTTTGTCAAAGATCTCAGTCTGGATCACTGAGAGCTTCGGTGCAAGACCGGCACCGGCGCTACCCCCATCATCCCCCCCCTCGTCGCTGCACCCGGCCAGGCCACCGAGCGCAAGAAAGACCAAGGAAACACCCAGGAAACGTTGGACCATCAAGGGAACCTCCGGGGCATCACTCTAGCCGTTTGTGGCTCAAAAATGGAGCCCGAGGACTACAGAGAACGCCCCTGGGAAATCAAGGCTGGACCCATCCACCTTAGCAACCTTGGCCTCTGCGTCGGTGCGCAAGGTTTTCGCCTACGCTTGGGATTCTCGGGATCACCTCTGCTGTGCCAACTGAGCGGTATGGGCGCGAGCCCCTATGATCAGGCGCAAAAGCGGGCATGGAGGGCTTGCTGAGCACGAGAAGATGCATCGGAGTCGAGGAGAGCCGTGAGGCGGAGGGCGGTGCCGTAGACTCCGTAGCAGTGTGCCTCTGCAGAGCGGAGGGCTTGGAGGAAGTCAACGAGGGGGTGGCCGGTGGTGGAGAGGCCATCACCCACGACACTTACGGTGCAGAGGCCCTCCTGGAGAGAGAGGGAGGGGCCTACGGCGGTCAGGAGGGCAGTGCGAGCGCGAGGCCAGTCAGGGACGTTGAGGAGGGGGATGAGGAAGGTGCCTCCGGAG
>JANWXX010000063.1 GCA_025057345.1 Polyangiaceae bacterium
GCTCTTCCGATCTGGGAGGAGGGGAGAACTCCGGGGGCTCGGGTGGCGCTAGAGGAACTAGCTCTGGAGGTCGTACGCTCGCAGGTGTAGGTCCGAGGGGCCTATGGCCAACCTGATCCTGCTGGTGCTCTGCTTTGCAATAGGGGCAGGAGCACGCCGCTGGGGAAATCTTCCTCCTGATAGTCACCGCGCCTTGAACTTGTGGGTGGTCTACGTGTCGCTGCCGGCCCTGGTGCTCCGTTCGTTGCGATTTGCTTCGTTTCGACCTGCCCTGTTGCTGGGTGCGGTAGCGCTGTGGATCGTCTTCCTGCTGGCAGTGGTGGCATCTCTTGCAGCACGCAAGGGGGGGCTGCTAACGCCGAGGGAGGCAGGAGGGATGGCTCTAGCGACCGGGCTGGGGAACACAGCATTCGTCGGTTTGCCCTTGCTGGAGGCCCTAGGAGGGTCGGAAGCAGTGGCGGTGGGAGCAGTCATCGATCAATTCGGCTCCTTCGTGGCGTTTTCGTTTCTGGCGGTCCCTTTTGCGGCATCGCAGTCGGGGGAGAAGCTTTCTACGAAGACCTACTTGGGTCGATTGGTGAGGTTCCCGCCGATGATGGCTCTGGGGGCAGCGCTTCTTCTCCGGGGGGTGACACTTCCGTCCGCAGTGGAGGGGGCAATTGGGCGGTTGGCAGATATGTTGAGCCCGCTGGCACTGGCAAGCGTGGGTTGGCTCTGGAATCCTAGGGCACTTCAAGGCAGGTCTGGGCAGGTGGCCGTGGGATTGCTGGGACGGTTGCTGGTAGCTCCAGCGGTAGTACTCATGCTGCTATGGCTAATCCGTGGAGAGGTCGGGTTGGTGGAGCGAGTCACCGTGGTGCAAGCGGCTATGGGGCCAATGGTGACGGCTGTGGTGATGGCTGCTGAGCGTGATCTTGAGCCTGGACTAGGGGCCGCCATGCTGGCACTCGGGGTGCCACTCAGCCTAGTGACAGCACCACTATGGTGGTTTGCCTTGGGGCCCTGTGGTATCCCACTGCTCAACGGAGGCTCCCCATGAATACCCTCCTTGTAACCGGTGGTGCCGGGTTCATCGGCTCGAATTTTGTGAGACTAGCTCTGGCCCGGGGTGCCCCCCAAGTCATCACCCTAGATAAGCTAACCTACGCGGGCAATCCTGAAAACCTTCAGGGACTTGATGCGGATGGACGGCACCAACTGGTTCAAGGAGACATCTGTGATCGTGCCCTCGTCACTTCCCTCCTGTTTCGTTATCGGCCCGGGGCTCTGGTCAACTTTGCGGCCGAGTCGCATGTAGACCGGTCCATCGACGGCCCGGCCACCTTCATTCAAACCAACGTTGTGGGGACTTTCGAACTCCTTGAGGCGACCCGTGCATACCTTGGTCACCTCCGGGCGGAGGGGCACGCAGACAAGGCAGAAGCTTTCCGGTTTCTCCATGTCTCCACCGACGAAGTGTTCGGCTCGCTGGGGTCGGAAGGGGCCTTCCACGAATTGACGCGCTATGCTCCCAACTCACCCTATGCTGCCTCAAAGGCGGGGGCAGACCATCTCGTGCGCGCTTACCACGAAACCTACCGACTACCAACGCTTACGACAAACTGCTCCAACAATTATGGGCCTTACCAGTTCCCCGAGAAGCTGATTCCCCTCATGATCCTTAATGCTCTCGACGGAAAGCCACTGCCTCTCTACGGCGACGGATTGAACGTCCGCGACTGGCTTTATGTCGAGGACCATTGCGACGCCATTCTGCGGGTGCTGGAGGCAGGTCGCCCGGGGGAAACCTACGTCATCGGTGGGAACAACGAGCAGACCAACCTGGCTGTGGTTAGGAAACTGTGCGATTTGCTGGACGAACTGGCTCCGGCGTCGCGGCACCCTGGCTTGAGCTCCTACCGGGAGCTAATCACCTTCGTGACGGACCGACCAGGGCATGACCGGCGCTATGCCATCGATGCGACGAAGATCCGCCGTGAGCTGGGCTGGACGCCGACCCACTCCTTCCCTGTTGGCTTGCGGGCCACGGTTCGATGGTACCTCGACAACCGGAGTTGGTGCGATCGGATCACCTCCGGTGTCTACCGCAGGGAGCGACTTGGGCTAGGAAGCGAGGTGAACTCGTGAAGGGATTGATCCTTGCCGGTGGGGCTGGTACTCGGTTGCGACCGCTCACTTACACGGGGGCGAAGCAGCTCGTGCCGGTGGCCAACCGGCCCATCCTCTTCTACGTGGTCGATAATCTGGTAGACGCAGGAATCCGGGACATCGGAGTGATCATCTCCCCGGAAACCGGAGGGGAGGTCCGTGCTGCCCTCAACCAGGAGAATGCTCGGGGTCGCTGGGGTGCCTCCCTCACCTACATCCTTCAAGAGAAGCCTCTTGGGCTAGCCCATGCGGTGCTCACCGCACGGCAGTATTTGGGTGCCTCAGATTTCTGCATGTTCCTCGGGGATAACCTCATCGGAACCAAGATCTCGGGGGCCGTGCAAGCGTTCCAAAACTCCACGGATTTCGCTGCCTCGGTGATGCTCAAGCAGGTTCCGAACCCATCTAGCTTCGGTGTCGCCGAGGTGGACGAGCAGGGCAACATCGTGCGCCTGGTAGAGAAGCCGAAAGAGCCCAAGAGTGACCTGGCCCTGGTGGGGATCTACCTCTTCCGTCCAAGCATTTTCGATGCCATCGAACGGATCAAGCCGTCTCCCCGTGGGGAACTGGAAATTACCGACGCCATCAGCATGCTGTTGGCGATGAACCTCCGGGTGCGCTTCGAGCGAATCACCTCCTGGTGGCTCGATACGGGCAAGAAGGACGACCTTCTCCTTGCCAATGACACGGTGCTCGATGACTGGCTGGTCCATGAAATCCGAGGGGAGGTGGATGCAGAGAGCAAGATCAGTGGTCGTGTCTTTCTTGGGGAGGGCGCTCGGGTGGAGCGCTCCGTTCTTCGGGGGCCCATCACCATCGGCCCGCGGACGGTGATCCGTGATGCTCGTATCGGCCCTTTCACCAGCATAGGGGCCGACTGCATCATCGCTCACTCGTCGGTCGATCACTCGGTCATCATGGATGGAAGCCGTATCGAGGACGTGCGCCGTCTGGAAGACTCTCTCCTCGGTCGAAGGGTTCTTGTACACCCCGGATCAACCCACTACGGCGCGCTTTCCCTCCTTGTCGGCGATGATTGCCGCGTTGAACTAGCTCGCAATGGCTTACCCCAACACCATGAGATTTCGATGAAGATCCTGATTTTTGGCCCCGGTTATCTAGGACATCGGATGGCGCGGACTTTGGAGGGGGCTATCCTCTCCACAGCGGACATTACCGATAGGGCCGCGGTCGACGCTGCACTCCGTGAGCACGCTCCTGATGCCGTCATCAATGCTGCCGGCAAGACCGGGAGACCCAACGTCGACTGGTGTGAAACCCACCAGGCCGAAACCTACCGGGGGAATGTCATCGGTCCTTTGCTGCTAGCCGAACGTTGCGTCGAGCGAGGAGTCTACTTGCTGCACCTGGGCTCGGGTTGCATCTTCTATGGACCTTCCCCACACCCTGGGGGTTGGCGTGAAGAGGATCACGCCAATCCTTCCGCCTTCTATTCCCGCACCAAGTACGCCGCCGACTTGGTGCTCTCTCGCCTTCCTGGGGTTGCGATCGCCCGACTACGTATGCCCATCGACGATCGCCCCGGGGATCGGAACCTCATCACCAAGCTGGCTCGTTATCCTCAAGTCGTTGATGTAGAGAACTCCGTCACCGTGGTGGACGACCTGATCTACGCTGTACGCCGACTTCTAGAACTTCGTGCTCCCGGGGTCTTTCACGTGACCAACCCCGGCACCATGCGTCATCGTGATCTTCTCACCCTCTATCGGGAACTGGTCGACCCGGCACATACCTGCACTTTCATCTCCGAGGAAGAGCTGGTCGCTCGGGGGCTAGCCCAGAGGGCTCGGTCCAACTGTGTGCTAGCGAGCCCTAGGCTCGCTGACCTCGGCATCATGCTGCGCCCGATCCACCTGGCCTTGCGGGAAACCATGGTGCGCTACGCAGCCCACCTTCGCGGCTGAACGGCTCTGGCCTGGTGTGAGTGCATTCCCTTGTAAGCATTCTCGTGTACCTTGCTGCTCTCATGGAGATGAAGCAGCGCCTGCCGGAGCGATCCGCCCCCTTTGACGAGATTTTGGCGGAGATGGCCTCCTTCCGTCAGAACGACGCCGACTGGAAGAACGGCAAAATCTGGAGCCTCGTCTACCATGCCGGCGACGAGTTCACCGACTTCCTCAAACAAGCTCATAACCTCTACTTCTCCGAGAACGCCCTCAATCCAATGGCCTTCAAGAGCCTCCGGCGTATGGAGGCTGAGATCGTCCGGATGACTGCCACCATGCTCCATGGGGACGAAAAGGTTGTGGGCACCATGACCACTGGCGGTACCGAATCCATCCTCATGGCGGTCAAGGCGTACCGTGAGCGGGGCAAAGCCCGTGGCATCACGCGCCCTGAGCTCGTCCTCCCTGAGAGCGCTCATGTGGCCTTCGAGAAGGCAGCCCATTACTTCCAAGTCAAGCTCCGCAAAGCGCCCCTTGACCGGCACTACAAGGCCGATGTGGACGCCATGCGCCGGCTGATCAACCGCAACACCATCGCCCTTGCCGCCTCGGCTCCTCAATACCCTCAGGGGGTCATCGACCCCATTGAGGCCATCGGGGCTCTGGCCCAGGAGAAGGGCCTCCCCTTGCACATCGACTCCTGCATCGGAGGCTTCGTGCTTCCCTGGATCGAGAAGCTGGGTAGAAAAGTTCCTCCATGGGATTTCCGGGTCCCCGGAGTCACCAGCATCTCTGCGGATGTACACAAGTACGGTTTCTCCCCCAAGGGGGCGAGCGTCGTGGTGTATCGCTCGATGGACTACCTCAAGCATCAGTTCTTCATCTCGACGGACTGGTCTGGCGGGGTCTATGCATCAGCTACCATGCCCGGGACACGGTCCGGAGGGGCAATCTCCGCAGCGTGGGCGGCGATGGTCGGCATGGGCGAGGAGGGGTACCTGCGGCACACGGCTGCGCTGCTGGAGGCTTTCGATACGCTGCGGCGAGGTATTCCAGAAATCCCAGGATTGGTGGTCGTGGGTGAACCGGAGGCCTCGTTGCTCTCTTGGTCCTCCGAGGGATACGAGCGGAACGAACCTCGCCTGGATGTCTATGCGGTGGCGGCCCGGATGGAGGCCCGGGGTTGGACGGTGGACCGCCAGCAGTATCCGGCTAGTGTGCATTTGACCGTCACTTCCAACCACCGCCACGTCGTCCCTGCGTATCTCGACGATTTGCGAGCCTCTGCGGCATATGTGGCAGCCCATCCCGAGGAAAAGTCAGACGGCAATGCCGCCATGTACGGGCTCATGGCCAAGGTGCCGGTGCGGGCGCTGGTGCGTCAGGGGGTCCAAAAGGTCATGGAGTCCCTCTATGCTCCACATCCAAGGTTTGAGCCAGATCCTGAAGATACTCACTTCCTGCCTCCACCCTTCCGCCGCTACGAGTCTCACGTCGTTCGAGCTATCGATACCCTCTACGACTGGAGGATGAAAATGCGTCGGCGCTCTTGAGCGCTCATGGCAAGAAAGGTGAAATCGTACAAACATGCTCTGTCGATTCCTTCAGGTGAGGTTGTGGCTAAGCACCGTGGAAAGGAACTGTTCCAGGAGGGAGAGATGAGAGAAGAACGCTCCCCAGATCGACCCTTCGCGCTGCGGGTTGGCAACACCATCCATGCAGGGCGAGGGGTTTTTGCCTGCGAGCGAATCCCTGCTGGATCTCTCATCGAGGAGTGCCCGGTGATTGAGATCCCCGAGGAGGAGCTGGTGTCCTTGATGCCGACGACGCTGGGGGATTACTTCTTCCAGTGGGGTCCGACACGACAGCAGGGGGCGCTGGCCCTCGGGTATGGATCCCTCTACAACCACTCGTACCACCCTAGTGCAGGCTATGTGCGGAAGCTCGAGAGCAGGACAATCCAGTTTTTGGCACTCAGGGACATTGAGGCAGGGGAGGAGATCACGGTGAACTACAATGGCTCTCCAGAAGATCGATCACCGGTCTGGTTCTGAAGGGGAGAATGGTGTAGGGTCAAAGCCCGGGGGCCGTTATGGAAGGCCTAATTTAGCCCAAGGGAGCCACGAACATTCATGAAGTTCACGAGTCTCGTCGATTTGTTCGAGAAGAGCTGCCAGACCTACGGCAGCCGAGATCTCTTTGGCACCAAGCGGGACGGCGCCTGGCAATGGGTGTCGTACGCAGAAGTCAAGCGCCAGGTAGATGCAGCGCGAGGAGGCCTGGCCGCGCTCGGAGTAGGGAAGGGCGACAAGGTGTGCATCATCTCGAACAACCGGGTCGAGTGGGCGGTACTGGCCTACGCGACTTACAGTTTGGGGGCCGCGTACGTGCCGATGTATGAAGCCCAGCATGCGGACGAGTGGGAGTTCATCGTCGACGACTGTGGGGGCAAGGTGTTGGTGGCAGCCAATCGGGCCATCTTCGGCAAGATCAAAGATTTTCCTGGGAGGATTCAGGCTCTCCAGCATGTGCTTTGCCTGGAGGGCGATGCAAACGATCCCACCTCTTACGCCCACCTGCTCGAAAAGGGAAAGAAGAACTCGGCGGCACCGCACTTCCCTGCGGGAAGCGACCTCGCAGGGCTGATCTACACCTCCGGTACCACCGGGAAGCCCAAGGGCGTGCTGCTGAGCCACGGCAACTTTGCCTCCAATGTCTCGGCCGTCCACGAGATCTTTCCCATGGACGCCACCGACCGGAGCCTCTCTTTCTTGCCCTGGGCCCACAGCTTTGGCCAGACTTGTGAGCTCCACTGTCTGCTGAGCATGGGGGCGAGCATGGCGCTCAACTCTGCGGTCGACAAGCTGGTGGATGAACTGGGAGAGGTGAAGCCTACGCTGCTCTTTAGCGTGCCCCGCATCTTCAACCGACTCTACGATAAGATCACCAAAGACATCTCATCGAAACCTGCGCCGATCCAGATGCTCTTCAAGAGTGCTCTCAAGACCGCGGCGGCGAAGCGCGACGGGAAACCGATAAGCTTCCCTGACCGGATCAAACTCGCCCTCGCTGACAAGCTGATCTTCTCTAAGGTTCGGGGGCGCCTTGGTGGCAACCTTAAGTATGCCTTCTCCGGTGGTGCTGCCCTCTCCCGGGAGGTAGCCGAGTTCATTGATGGCCTTGGAATTCTCGTTTATGAGGGCTACGGCCTCACCGAAACCAGCCCCATTGCCACAGCCAACTGCCCCTCCGGGCGCAAGATCGGCAGCGTTGGCCGTGCCATCCCCGGGGTGAAGATCGTCATCGACAAAGCGGCCACCGGCGACGAAAACCATGGGGAGATCCTCGTCTATGGTCCCAATGTGATGCAGGGGTACCACAACCGTCCTGAGGAAAATCAGAAGGTTCTCCTGCCCGACGGTGGTTTTCGTACCGGTGACATGGGGCACCTGGACGCAGACGGCTTCCTTTGGATCACCGGCCGTATCAAAGAGCAATATAAGCTAGAAAACGGCAAGTATGTGGTCCCTGCCCCTCTGGAGGAGCAGCTCAAGCTCAGCCGCTTCATCACCAACGTGATGATTTTCGGCGACAACAAGCCTTACAACGTAGCCCTGATTGTTCCTGATGCCGAGTCTCTCAAGGAATGGGCTGCAGCCAACAACATCACGGGCAGCATGGAAGAATTGATCAAGAATCCCAAAGTCCGGGAAAAGATAGGTCAGGAACTTGAGGAATACAGCAAGGATTTCCGCGCCTTCGACAAGATCAAGAAATTCGCCCTGATTCCTGAGGATTTTACCATCCAGAACGAGATGCTCACCCCCAGCATGAAGCTCAAGCGGCGTAACGTGCTCCAGAAGTGGGGGGCCGAGATTGAGGCCCTATACCAGTAAATTTCCCAGGAGATTCGTCTTCAACCTCTTTACGATGCGGTGACCCTTACGTTACGCATGGTTGCATGACCACGAAGGAGCACCGTAGGCTTGCCGAAATTGTCTCGCTCCGAAAGAAATGGCGTCGTTGGGGGCCTTACCTTGCCGAGCGCCAGTGGGGCACGGTTCGGGAAGATTACAGCCCCCATGGGGATGCCTGGAACTACTTCCCTCATGACCATGCTCCGCTCCGTGCCTACCGCTGGGGCGAGGATGGGCTACTGGGGCTTTGCGACAATCGGGGCTTGATCTGCTTTGCACCGGCTCTCTGGAATGGCCGCGACCCCATCCTCAAGGAGCGCCTCTTTGGTCTCACCGGCCCCGAGGGGAACCACGGGGAGGATGTGAAAGAATGCTACTTTTACTTGGATAGTACCCCGACGCACTCCTACTGCCGGGGCCTCTACAAGTACCCCCAGCGGGAGTTCCCCTACCACTACCTGCGCCGTATCAACCGGGAGGCCGGGCGCGCTGCCCCTGAGATGGACCTCATCGATACCGGCATCTTCGACGACGATCGGTATTTTGATGTGGAGATCCTCTATGCCAAGGAAGATACGGACGACCTCCTGATCGAGCTTCGCGCTCTTAACGTTGGCCCTGAGCGCGCCGACCTGTGGGTTCTGCCCACCTTCTTTTGCCGCAACACCTGGGAGTGGGGGGACCGGACAGAGCGCCCCCGCTTTTTCCAAGGCGAAGGGGGGCCCGGTTTCGCCCACATTCGCATGCACCATTTTCACCTGGGAGAGATCCATGTGTACTTGGAGTCCCCTGACGAGGTGCTGTTTACCGAGAACGAAAGCAACCGGCAGGCCCTCTGGGGAGTGCCCAACCCCCAACCCTATGTCAAGGACGCCTTCCATCGGCGGATTATCCGGGGCGAGCTGGAAGCCGTGAATCCGGCCCGCGAAGGCAGCAAGATGGCTGGTGTTCGGAGGCTCTCTCTCGCTCCTGGCGAGGAGATTGCCGTGCGCGCTCGTCTCAAAGTCGGCTCCCCCATCCTTGCTCCCTTCGAGGCCTTCGATGCCATCCTAGCTCGCCGTCGTAGCGAAGCGGATGAGTTTTACGAATCCATCACCCCTCCCTCCTTCTCGGAGGAAGAGCGTAAGATCTACCGTCAGGCCCTCTCTGGGATGCTTTGGTCCAAACAATTTTATCACATCGACGTGGCTCGATGGCTCCAGGGAGATCCAGGGCACCCCGTGCCCCCTCGCTCCCGATTGACCGGTCGCAATGCTCACTGGAAGCACCTTTACAACTCGGAGGTGCTCTCCATGCCCGACAAGTGGGAGTACCCCTGGTACGCCGCCTGGGATACCGCTTTCCATGCTATTCCTCTCGCGCTCACAGATTTGGAATTCGCCAAGGAGCAGATCCTGATCTTTCTCCGAGAATGGTACATGCACCCCAACGGGCAGATCCCTGCCTATGAGTGGTCTTTTTCGGATGTGAATCCGCCGGTCCATGCCTGGGCTGCACTCCGGGTGTACCGCATGGAGGCCGAGCGTACGGGTCACCACGACCGAGCCTTTCTAGAAAGCGTCTTTCACAAGTTGATGCTCAACTTCACCTGGTGGGTCAACCGTAAGGATGCTGCCGGCCTCAACGTCTTCGAGGGAGGCTTCCTCGGCCTCGACAACATCGGGGTGTTCGACCGGTCGCGGCCCCTGCCCTTCGGCGGGAAGATCCTCCAGGCGGACGCAACCAGTTGGATGGGCATGTTCTGCCTGGACATGCTTGAGATTGCCCTGGAACTTGCCACCGAGGACCGGGTCTACGAGGATGTGGCCAGCAAGTTCTTCGAGCACTTCCTTCATATTGCCCACGCCATGAACCGCATGGGGGAGCCCGGTGACCACGGCGTCAATCTCTGGGACGAGGAGGATGGTTTCTACTACGATGTCGTCGACCTCCAAGGCCGCAAGCTTCCCATGCGCATTCGCAGCATGGTGGGGCTCATTCCTCTCTTGGGCACCAACATCCTGGAAGCGGAAACCCTGCGTCGTTGCCCTGGCTTCCGCCGCCGTATGGAGTGGGTGATCCGCAACCGCCCGGAGCTAGCCGCCAGCATCTCCCGTCTTCCATCCACCTCTGATCCAAACCGTCCTCAGCTTCTGACCCTCGTCAACGAGGATCGCCTCCGCCGTATTCTCCATCGCCTCCTCGACGAGAATGAGTTCTTCTCCCCTTACGGCATTCGCGCCCTCTCCCGCTACCACAAGGAGCATCCGTACGTCTTCCCTCTACCCATCCCAGGCCAGCCCCCTCCCCGTGTGGAATACGAGCCCGCGGAGAGCCAGAGCTTCATCTTCGGGGGCAACTCCAATTGGCGTGGTCCCGTCTGGTTCCCCGTCAATTTTCTCCTCATCGAGGCTTTGGAGCGCTACCACCGTTGCCTCGGTGACTCCTTCCAGATCGAGTGTCCTACCGGCTCCGGTCGCTGGAGGAACCTCCACCAGGTTGCCGGCGAGATCGGCCGCCGTCTCATCTCCCTCTTCCTCCCCGACGCCCGCGGCTTTCGCCCTGCCTTTGGCGAGAACATCAAGGTCCAGCGCGACCCTCGCTTCCGCGACCACATCCTCTTCTACGAGTACTTCCACGGGGACAACGGTGTGGGCCTCGGCGCCGCTCATCAGACTGGGTGGACTGGTCTCGTCGCTGAGCTACTCCTGCGTCAGAGCCGGGGCTGAGCTCCACCTCGGCTCCCAGGCTTCACCCCGATCCCCGCGCTCACCAAGCTCTCGTCCTTCCTCGAATGCACGCCCAACGCGCCCGCCAGTCCGAGAGATCACTCCGCTGGTGGCGCAGGCTCCGGTTCGTCCTCGTCCCGAGAGCGCCCCTGGAAGTAGCTTCGCAGCCGGATCAACGAGGGCCTGCGCACCTTGCGGGTTCGCCGTGCCACGCCGCGCAGTGCTCCCAGCACGTGGGCGATGAGCACCAGGCAGTAGCCATCAAGAACATCCAGCCTCGCCTGGCGCTCGGCAGCCCCCGCTCGCCCGTCGCTGCCTTGCTCCTGAGCTCCCCGTCGCAGCCGCTCAGCGGCCTGTTTTAGCGCGGAGACATCCTCCTTGGAGAGGCCCCGCAGCATGGCCAACCCGTGGGTGGTTGCGTCCTTGCCGCTGAGGATGGCTTGCAGCACACCCGCCAGCGCGTCGAGCTGCTGCGCCAGCCCATCGGCGGAGGTAGGCTGCACCGAGCTGCTAGCGAGCTGCTTGTTCACCGCGGCGTCCACGAGCGCAACGGCCTCCAGTCGGTTGCGGATCTCCAGCCGCAGCCGACGTCCCTCCGCGACGGCTTGCTCCAGGTTGGCGGCGCTGGTGGCTCGTGCCTTCTGTCCCTCAAGGGTGGCCTGCTGCGTCTGGTGGGCAACGCCATCGAGGCGTAGTAGCCCGTGGACTAGCAAGGCTACCAGTGGCCGTGTCAGCCCTGCCTTGGCGCAGGCGTTCTTGATATCCTCGTCGTCGCTCTGGAGCAGCAGCAGCGCCTGGCTGCAAAGCCGCTCGCCGTCCTCGACGATCCGATCAGAAGCCACCTTGGCCCCCTCCGTCTGGAGCTGCTCGTCCGAGTAGGCCTGCCGGATGGCTGACTCCAGGGTCGCGTCGGGTGAGGGGAGCACGCGCGCAGCCTGCTCCAGCGTGTACCCCAGGCTGGGCTGTGCGGGGGGTGGCGGTGATGGCTCGACCGGAGTGGTGGGAGTCTCTCGGCAGGCGGCCTTTTCGGTCTTGCGGGCGACCTTGTCGACCTTCCGGGAGGCACCCTTCTTGGACGCTTTCTCTTTCCCCATGGTGCCGTGGTGGGTACCCCGGATGCCTGGCATGGGCAAGGGTAAGCCCCAAGGAGACAAGGGCCACCCTTCCGTGGATAAGGTCCAGGCTAGCGGCAGCCTTGGTCCAGCTTTCCGTGGTGGCCGCCCAAGCTTCCGTGGTGGCCGAATTCCCAGGGTAGCGTACCTCCTCGCCTGGCTACGTCGGGGGCATGTCAGGGAAAATCTAGGTGTGTGCGACTCCCCTTGCTCCTTCTCCGCCTCCACCCCCCAACGGGGGGTTTCGGGTTTTTGGGCGCACCTACTGCCCAGCCTGATCCCGTCGAACACTTCCGATGGAAGGCGCTAGAGAGGACGTCTTGAAATGAGCTCCAACGCAGGCTTTGTTGCCCTGCCAACGAGCAAGACCCGGAAATTGGGCTTGATGGCGGAGAGCAGGTTACCAGAAGACCCATGCCTCGCCGTCGCCGCAAGACCCGCTGGTTTGCCCTCGTGCTACCTGCCGCGGGCGCCCTCCTCCTCGCCGGCTCTGCTCTTGGGACGCCCACCGGCACCGGCCGCGCCGTCGCTGCCTTCTTCCCTGTCCTTGCTGGTTCCGTGGCGGCTCCGGCCCCTGCTCCCGTCGGCTCAGCCCCGGCGGTGGCCCCCCGTCCTCCCCGTCCTCGCCGCCAAAACAGGGATGCTGCCGCCACCACCCGCGCTGGCGAGCGATCTCGCTCCTCCTCCCGCGGGGGGCAGGACCATGCTCCCGCTGCTTGCGGCAAGCACTTTCTTTCTCCCTTCGAGGGAGGGCTCAGCTTCCGGTCCGCGTACCGGAGCGGCGACGGACCGGTCCATTTTTGCCCCCAATGGAGCACCTTCGGACTTGTGCGCGGAGGCCACCGCAACCACTGGGGCGTTGATATCGCTTCTCCCACCGGAACCTCGGTGCGGGCTGCCACCGATGGTGTTGTCTCCTACGCTCGGGAAGCTGCCGGCTATGGGCTCCATGCTCGGCTCAAATTCTTGGCTTCGGTACGGGGGAAGAGTGGTTCCTGCGGCCCTTCCGAGGAAATTGAGATCATCTACGCTCACCTCATCGATGATGGAAAGACCGAGACGACCACCCGCTCCGTTCGTGCTGGCGAGGTGATCGGTCGAGTCGGCTGTACGGGGAATGCTCGGGGCATGTGCTCGCCTTCCCCGGAATCTCACCTCCACGTCACAGTGCAGAAGGTAAAGAACAAGGTCAAACTCGATCCCGGAGCCTTCTTGGGCTGGAACCTCCACATGCCCACCGAACACCCCGCCGAGTGGGTTGTCTGCGGACGGTAGTCGCCCTCTTCCGCGGGAACCCTCCCCTTTCTCTGTACAAGTCAAGATAGGACATTGTTAGTCCGATCTTGGGGATGCACGGGAGATCGTCTGCGTTTATGGTGGGTCTTGGAGACGAACAAGGAAGGAGCCGACCATGCACATTGCCAAGACCCAACCCCACCTCACGACGGCAAGCACAGGTAGCCGGATGTCGCTAGCCAACATTACGCGGGGGAAGCAGGAGCGTCCGCTGCGGGTGATCGTCTATGGGGTGGAGGGTGTGGGAAAGTCCACCTTTGGCTCGCAAGCTCCCAACCCGATCTTTCTCTGTGCGGAGGATGGAACCTCGCACTTGGATGTCTCTCGTTTCCCTAGCCCTCGTACTTGGAGCGAGGTTGTGGAGGCAATCCGGGTGCTGACCCACGAGGAGCACCCCTACAAGACGCTGGTGATCGATACACTCGACTGGCTTGAACCGTTGTGCTGGCAGCATGTTTGTCAGCAACACGGTAAGCAGAGCATCGAAGATTTCGGTTACGGTAAGGGCTATGTGCTTGCGGTAGATCAGTGGCGTATCCTCCTTGGACGCCTGGATACCCTGCTCCGGACCCGGCGCATGCATGTTGTGCTGGTGGCCCATGCGGCGGTCAGGCGCGTTGATGATCCACAAACGGGTCCGTTTGATCGCTACCGTATGAAGCTCCATGAAAAGAGTGCCGATGTACTCCGGGAGTGGGTGGACGCCATCCTCTTTGCTCGCCATGAGGTGAAGACCATCGAGCGCAATGGCAAAGCGCGTGGCATGTCCTCTGGCGTCCGGCTGCTACACACTACTTGGACGGCGGCCTATGATGCCAAGAATCGCTTTGACCTGCCGGATACCCTGCCGCTGGCTTGGGACGAGTTCGAGGCTGCTGTGCGTGCTCACATCCCCGCCGATGCAAACAAGATGAAGGCAGAGCTGAGCGAACTGATTCCGAGGTTGAACGACCCGCAGAAGGCGGAAAAAGCGCTGCGGGAGTGGGCCGGAGACAACCCTGCTCGCTTGGCTCAGCTTCTCGATAAAGTTCGCGGGAAACTCGCACTTCAGGAGGCCGCCAACGACGACCCCGCCCTTGCTGGTGTAGCCGGCAACGACCTTTGAATTTCTTCTTGCTTGCAACCCCAAGGGCTGCCACGAAGATGAGGAAATTATTCATTTCTTCCAGAGATCCTTGCGGAGACTGGTGCTGCTGGGGGGGCTTCTGGGGGTCAAGGAGGCCACAGGACAGAAGGCAGCAGTGCCCTCCACCCTGGGAGGTACGGTAGCGTTCCCCGAGCTACGGCAGGCGGTGGAAGGAGCCCGAGAACCCGCACCGGCGGTGGTGACAGCGCAAGCCTCTGGCTCTGGCTTCCCCTAGAGCCTTGGGGTCAACGGGGGAAGAGGATCGCGGAAGCGGATGCCCGAGTGGGATGGGCAGACGCCAACGTGGAGATGGTGCAAGCCCAGGCGGCTGCCGAGGCGGTACGAGCCTACGGTGCAGCATTGGTAGAGGGAGAGCGCAAACGACTCTTGGAGCAGATTCTGGAAGCGTCGCGACAAGAATCTGCTCTGTACCGGGCGCGGGTGGAAGCGGGGGATGCAACGGAGCAGGATGCTGCCCAGGTTCTTGACCTCTCTGAGAGCGACGATGTCCAACCCTGGTATCCTCTTTCTTTGCGTCGCCAACTCCGCTCGTAGCCAGATGGCGGAGGGACTTGCACGCGCACGGCTGGGCTCGCGTATCCCTGTGCAGAGCGCCGGCAGCGCACCCTCCACAATCCACCCTTATGCCATCGAAGTGATGAGGGAGGTCGGTATTGATATCTCCGGGCATCGATCCAAATCGGTCGAAACCATTGATCCTTCTACCGTCTCCACAGTCATCACCCTGTGCGCCGAAGAGGTTTGCCCTGCCTTCTTGGGCCAAGCGCGGAGGCTGCACTGGCCCATTCCGGACCCTGTCTGCAAAGATCCTACCGTCCCCCGTGAAGAAATACTCGCTCGCTTTCGTGCTGCCCGCGACACCCTCCGTGACCTCCTGGAGAGCTTCGCCATAGGCGAGAGCTTACTCCGATTTCCCCCAGATGCATTTCTTCCTCGAGCTTCTTGGGAGGGGAGAGGCCAAGGGGTGGTAAGGTGCGGAGGGCCATGATGGATCTGCTCCTTGCGCGGATGCGGTGGGTGCTGGCAGTGGTGCTGGTGGGGGCCTCCTTTCTGGGGGGGGTTGTCTATCCTTCGTCGGCGTGGGCATTGACACGGAACGAGGTTGTGCTGGTTCTCGATAACAGCGGGTCCATGGGTTCTCCTTGGGAGTTCTCCTCAGGGCCCGGGCAGTTCAAGATGATGAAACCCAGTGATCCAGAACGGGGCGCCATTCTAGGTGCTCTCGTTCTGGAGGCGCTGACTCGGGGCTCCCAGGATCGCCTGACCGTCAT
>JANWXX010000640.1 GCA_025057345.1 Polyangiaceae bacterium
GATGTGGTGGGCCATGGAGTCGGTGCAGCACTGCATGGGGTTTCTGTCACCACCGTGCTGCGCTCCCGGCTGCTTCAGGCCGACCTCTCTCGACCTGCGGAAACTCTCTCAGCCCTCTGCCGCACTTTCCTGTCCACCAACCATGGGGGTCGCTACTTCACCATGTGGTACGGTGTTTACAACGTACCTGCCACGAGCTCACTTACGCCTGTGCTGCCCATCCGGGAGCCCTTCTCCTCAGCCCCGACGGGCTTGTGTGCGAGCTTGGCTCCGAAGATACGATGATTGGCTTGATCCCGGATGCGACCTTCTCTGAGCAGACTATCCCGATCCTACCTGGTACTGTGCTCTACGTCTTCACCGACGGCGCTTTCGAGATAGAGCAGTCCGGTGGCAAGCTATGGTCCTACGATGATTTTCGGCAGGCACTTCTTGTCTCTAGTTCTCTTGATTTCCTCAGCAGATGCCACCAGATCCGCGTGGGTTCGCGCCTCGACGATGAATTGTACTGTACTCCGTCTTCGCTTCCGCTGAACCTTCGCCCTTCCCTTGCGCTCGCCGAGCATGCTGCAGCACGATGCATGCTCCAAGTCGGTTTGATCTATCGTGGAGGGGATGTTTCGACGCGCTCTCGCCACCGTCACCATTCCCCTCCTCCTTGGGCTGTTCTCCTGCGCAGATACCGAGGATACCTCCGTCGCGAGGGAGGCTGTCTCACCCTCGCACCTCTTGCTCGAAGCAGGTGAATTTGAGCTGAAGGTCACTGCATCCCCCTTCGAACTCCGGCTGGAGCGCAATGGCACAGCCCTGCTGCGCTTTAACTCCGAAGCACTCCAGATTGGCGAGGTGGCGGTGCAGGATCCGAAGTTCAACTACGATCCTTACGGACTCTACGAGAAGATCGGGCTCTACCGAGAGCCGGAAGGTTTCGCATGGCGTTCCGTAGTCCGTGCGGAAGTACAGGAGGCCACGAACAAGCAAGCACAGCTCGCACTTTTGTTCGAGGGGGAGCATCGGGCAATGCTCCGGCTCCAGGTCCGGGGAAGCGGCAGCGTGGAGGCCTTCTGGAAACCCGAGGATGGCTCCCGGATTGGCTACATGCGAGTGCGCCCTCGTGTGGATGGCAGCGAGGGCTTCTATGGGCTAGGCGAGTACTTTGACGATGTGAACCACCGGGGCAAGCTCAGGGCGATGCAGATCGAGATCGATGCGGGGATCGACAGCGGCTACAACGAAGTCCACGTACCGATCCCCTTCGTCATCGGGAGTAGAGGATGGGGGCTTTTTGTGGACTCCCGGCGCCCCGCGGTCTTTGACGTTGCCCGCCAGGATGGCGAAATCGTCGAGGCAACCTTTGGGACAGGGCTCGGCTCTGGCGAAGGGCTGAGGTTTCATTTGTTTGGAGCAGCACGCCCCCTGGATGTGACCAAGCTCTACTACGACGTGACTGGCTATCCGAAGCTTCCGGCGCGGTGGGCCCTCGGCCCCTGGATCTGGCGCGACGAGAACAAGGATCAGGCAGAAGTCGAGGCGGATATCGATAAGTTGCGCGATCTGGATCTGGCCACAACTGGCCTTTGGATCGACCGCCCCTACGCGACAGGCGTCAATACCTTCGATTTCAAGAAGGAGCAGTTCCCTAACCCGGCGGCCATGATCGCCAAGCTCCACGCCAACGGCCTCCGCATAGCTCTCTGGCATACCCCTTACCTTGATGAAAAAGATCCGGCCACTCAGGCAGACCTCACCGAGGCCCAATCCCAGGGCTACTTCCCCCCTCAGATTGGCCCACGGCTCAACAAATGGGGCGACCTCCT
>JANWXX010000641.1 GCA_025057345.1 Polyangiaceae bacterium
TGCCGCCTTCGGCCTACCCCGGGTACGTCGCTTTGATTGGCCGGTGATTGACCGGTTTCGTTTTGATCTGCAATCGACCATTGGCCTGGATCTGTGGGATGGGACCCACGCGCTGCTCCCTGAGGTTGAGGATCGGGAGGCTCTCACTCGTGCCTTGGTCTATGTTGCCATGGCCCGGGCCATCCCGTTTGCCGGTGATCCGGGGGTGGAACTTCCGGAGGAGGTGTGATGGTCGTGGTGGAACTTCCGGAGGAGGTGTGAGGATTAAGGGCACTTCTAGGATCAGCGGCCCTGAAATAGGGGCTTTCGCTTCTCTGCGAAGGCCCGTAGAGCCTCCCGCCGGTCCTCGCTCCTCAGGGTTTCGTCGTAGAATACCCGTTCAAGTTCCAGACCTTGCTCCAATGTGACTTCGAAGGATACGTCGATAGCTCGCAGCGCTGCGGTTTGGGCGATGGGTGCCCCGTCCAGAATTGGGGCGAGGAATTCTAGCGTATCGTCCACCACGTGGACTCCAGCCGGGCTGACCCGGTTGACCAGTCCCCAAGCCAACGCCTCCTGGGCGGTTAGCCGCCTTCCCAGCAAGATCATCTCCTTGGCGCGTGCCTCTCCGACGATCCGGGGGAGACGTTGGGTACCTCCGGCCCCCGGGATGATCCCTAGGGTGGTTTCTGGAAGGCCCATGATGGCCTCTGGGACCGCCACCCGCAGGTCGCACACCAGGGCCAACTCCAGCCCACCACCGAAGGCCACGCCGTTGATTGCCGCTACCACCGGTTTGGGATTTCGGTCCAGCGCCGCCAGTTCTGTCCGGTAGAGGCCCACCTGCACCCGTACGTCATCGTCTGAGAAGCCCTGGCGCTCCTTGAGGTCAGCACCTGCGCAGAAGGCTTTGTCACCGGCGCCGGTTAGCACGATAGCCCGCACCTCCGGGTCCGTGGCCAGCTCCCGGCCCAGCCGGCCAAGGGCGAGGAGGGTGTCCCGGGAGAGGGCGTTCATCCGTTCTGGGCGATCCAGGGTTAGGATCGCCGCGCGGCCTCTCCGCTCCACCTTGACCGGGTTGCTCATCCTCGCCTCCCCTTGAAGCCCATCATCTGCTGCACCACTGCCTCGCTGGCCTCCGCGACCTCGCTCTCCTCCCTGGCTCGATCCGCGCAGTCCTCGCACATCTTCTTCGTCTTGTAGCCGATTTTGACGCTCACCAGTGTTTCCACCTCGTCATCACAGACCTTGCACGTCGCCATCTACCGACCTCTTGGTTCACCTCTATCCCCTCTATCCTCGGGGGAGAACGGGGAACCCATGAACCATGGACGGGCAGGATTGTAACGCGGCGCGTCAGTTTGGGAAAGATGCTGTATGAGGACAAGTTCTGAGTTTCGCTTCTGGGGGAAGTTGGCACAATCCATCCATGGCCAGGACTTTTCTTCGCATGGGTTTCGGAGGCGTTGCTTTGCTATGGATCCTCGCAGGGGTACAAGCCTGTGCGGGGGGGAGTTCTTCAGGGGATGATGTGATCAATCCTACGGATGGGCCTGGCGGTTCCTCTGGCGCGGAGGGCGTAGCTGGCAAGGGGGGGGGCGCTGGGCAGGTATCCGGAGGTTCTGGGGGATCTTCTGGGACTGGTGGTAACTCCGGAAGTTCCGGACAGGGTGGGAGTTCAGGTGCCGGTGGGGATAGTGGTGCTGCAGGCGCGGCGGGTGAAGGAGGGAGCGCGGGCCAGGGAGGCTCTTCCGGGCGAGGGGGGAGTGGAGGGGGGGGGGGCGATGCGGGTTCAGCGGGTGCTGGAGGAGGTGCGGGTTCGGGAGGG
>JANWXX010000642.1 GCA_025057345.1 Polyangiaceae bacterium
CCGCCAGCTTTTGATCCGTCATCATGCGGCCCACCATGCCCTCCCCTCGGGTTAGGGCTTCCGTCAGGTGATGCATGTTGGTGAAGGTCGACCCCATAGCTTCAATGGCTCTCAGCATCTCCGTCCGGAGTGCGGTCACGTTGTCTGCCATCAGTGCCATGGTATGCACCATGGAGTGCTCGCTCCTGGCCAGCAGCACCGACCGGCGCGGGAGGATACGGCGGGGTTGCCCTTGGCTATCGCCCACACGAAGCTCTACTGCAGCGGTGCCAAAGGGAGGCATGCCAGAGCCTAGCGGAGGCTCGACCAAGATGGCTTCCATACCCTCCTGCAGGAAGGGCTCAGCGGATGGGTGGAGTCGGATCGTCAGGCGCACGGGTCTTCCCGGATACGCTGGGTCTTCCTTGAGCTCCACCCGGGTCACCGAACCCATCTCCACCCCACGCACCTTCACCGGTGACCCCACCACCGCCCCGTGCCCCTCGCTCGCCACAGCATAGAGTACAAACCCCTCCCGAAATACATCCAGGATGTCGATCCGGTAACCAGTTGCTAGCGCCGAAGCCATTACCGTCAGCAGTACTACTCCGAGAAAGAACCCTGCAGCGCGCTCCTGGGTACTGATCGGTGTCCTCACGTTGCGCTCTCCGGTGCATCACCCACCAACGAATCTGGAGGCATCCCCCGGTCGAACTCTTCTCGGTCGTGACGGGAGAGCAAGCGACTGAGGCGATCCACGATCCTCCCATTCTCTAGAAAGATACGGCGCTCGCAGAGGAACGGCGCCAGTTTCCCATCGTGGTCTGCGTACACCACTGTCATCCCTCGCCCTTTCCTCCGCCGCTCGATGGCATCGCTTAGCCTCCTGGCCTCCCGCGGCAAGAGACCATGTTGCGGCTCATCTACCAGCAGAAGCTCTGGATCCAGCACCAGGGAACGCGCCAGTATCACCCGCTTGCGCGCCATACCGGAGACAGCTTGCCCAGGCAGCTCCAGAAGATCCAGCAGATCCAACTCATCCGCTAGCTCCCGCACCCTTATTTCCAGATCCGGGCGCTTTGCCTGGTGGTAGAGCAGCGGAAGTGCGATGTTTTCGAAGACGCTTCGTGTACTCCAAAACCCTCCTCCATCGAAGGCCAGCCCAACCTTCATCCGAAGCGCCCTCATCCCCGGATAATCGAGGGATGCCAGATCGATACCTTTCACCCGAACGACCCCCCGGGTGGGCAGCAGCAGACCTGCAAGCAATCGCAGTACTGTACTCTTCCCACTCCCGGTGGGGCCGCACACCGCCAGCGCCTCCCCCGGAAGCACCGGGATGGAGACGTCGTCCAGGATCCCTACGCCTTGCCCGCTGACAACGGAAACCTCGTAGAGTTGAGCCGCCAGCGTCAGAGCCATCTCACTTCAGCTCCGGGACCTTGTAGATTGGCTTCACATCTGCTCCTCCCACATAAGCGTAGGATCCCGCAGACCCATAGCCGTACACCGCGATCCCGAAGGGTTCGCTCCCACTGAGGTAGTACGCCCCCATCGTCAGAGGACAGGTGCGCGCTTCGTAGGTAACCCCCTCCAGCACTCCGATGGGCTCAATCTTGCAGCCCACCAGAGGGTTCTTGTTCAGGGTAATCTCCGTGGAAGGACGCGCCGCAATGACGACATGGTTCGATGTCCACGAAGGAGGTACCGGAATCACATACTCTGTACGGAACTGGTCCACCGGGGGAAACACCGTCAAGGAAGGATCTCCTATAGCATCCCCACTCACGTAGCCCTGGCTGATGAGGATCTGACT
>JANWXX010000643.1 GCA_025057345.1 Polyangiaceae bacterium
AGCGCTTCTAGCTCACCGTGGATGTCACCGAAGATGTCGAGGGGCCCCTCTGGAAGCGGCTGGATCAACACGGGCATGGCACAATTTTCGCTCGAGCTCACCTTAGGTCAATAACGCCGTATCGTTCTCATTGCGGCGAGCAGGCAGAGGTATGAGGGAGAGAATGGGCTGGACGGTGAGCGAGGTCGCGGTACTAGCAGTGGCTTCAGCGGCAGCTGGAGCGATCAACGCGGTAGCGGGAGGAGGGACTTTGCTCTCGTTTCCGGCGGCAATGGCGGTGGGGATGCCGTCGCTGGTAGCGAATGCGACCAACTCGACGGCGCTGACGCTAGCCTCGCTGGCATCGGCGTGGGCCTACCGGCGGGAGCTGGCGGAGGAGTCGCTTACTGCGAGGTTCCTCCTACTCCCATCGTTGCTCGGAGGCTTGGGGGGAGCGATGCTTCTCCAGGCAACGTCGCCCCGAGTGTTCGACACGCTGGTACCGATGCTGCTGCTGTTGGCAACGGCACTGCTGTTGGTGCAGAACCTAAAGAGGCGTATGCTGTTGGCAGAGGTAGCCCCAGCTAAGCGGTGGATGCTCTGGGGAGCACAGTTCGGTGTAGCTCTCTATGGGGGTTACTTCGGGGCCGGGATGGGCATTGTGATGCTAGCGATCTTCGACCACCTCGGCGGCGGGGATCTCCACCGGAAGAATGCGCTCAAGATGGTACTTGGCTTTGTCATCAACGGGGTCGCAGCGCTGTGGCTGTTGGGGGCTAGGGCCGTGTGCTTGGATGTAGCGCTGTGGATGGCGGTGGCGGCCTCCATCGGGGGCTGGTGGGGTGCCGCACTTGCCCGCAAGGTAGATCCTCGCAAGGTACGCTGGCTCGTGGTACTGGTGGGGCTCGTCCTTACCGCTGTGCAGGCCCGTAAGTTCTGGGCTTGATCCACCCTGTCAGGCTCTCTCTCCCCGAATGCCTCTTCTCCTCGCAACGCCCTCAGTAGCGCCTCTCCTCCTCGGCAATTGCTGTGTCGGCAACACCCGCGTACACTCGGTGCGAATGCGCCCGTGTGGACGACATGTCGCGAGACGGTGGCACCCAACTCGATACCGGCAGGCGGCTGCAGCTGCGCATACAGCTTGCTCCTGGTGCACAGCGCGTGGCGAAGGTCAAGGCCATGCGTGCGACGTGGCCTGCATCGGTATGGCAGCGACCAACGGTATACAAAGGAGAGAAGGGGCCGATCGAGTACGACTATGACCGCCGAGGCGGTCGCCAAGCACCGCAACAAGCACCATGGGCGCCACCTCGGCGACAACTATTTGTAGTACTAGGCTCCCTCAGCAGGCTCGACGGCGGCGGAAGAAGGCTCCAAGAGCCAGGACCACGCCTCCGAGGCTCCAACCAGGTGATGCCTGCACTTGACGGGCTTCGCTGCAAGCACAGCCTCCCGCCAGATCGGTATTCGCTGCATTCGTCATCCCCGGGTTGCTCACCCCTGCTCCCACGCTACCGCTCGCACCGCCGGAACCGACAACGCTCCCTCCCGCGCCAGCATTCCCAGGACCACCAACCGCACCGCCTGCTCCAACACCGCCAGCTCCGGTGCCTGCATCCCCACCGGCTCCAGCTACGGTAGAGCCACCAGCACCTGCATTCCCGGCTGCACCCCCGCTCCCCCCGGCACCAATACCATCCTCTGGGTCGAGGAAGTTGGGGAGGCCATCGTCATCAAGGTCGTCGGTTCCTTCTTCACCGTCGGGCTTGCCATCCCCGTCGGCATCGATATCAAGCCAGTTTTTCTTCCCCTCT
>JANWXX010000644.1 GCA_025057345.1 Polyangiaceae bacterium
AATGGATCTTCCATATTCAGCGAGTTGGTCTGCGTTGACTAGCTTGGACCGCATGCGCGATAGCAGTCCCTCGTCGGCATCAGGGAAGGACGCCATGAGAAGCTCTCCGACGCAGAGGTTGAGCACGGCGTCCCCTAGGAATTCGAGGCGCTGGTTATCCCGAATACGGAGCCCTCGCCTGCTGCGCTCGTTGGCGAAGGAGCGGTGGGTAAGAGCCTCTTCCAACAGCGGAGGAGCATAGTCGAGACCCAGGCGGGCAAGGAGTTCTGCAAGGATAGGTTCGCGATGGGAAGGGATCATCCGGTAGCGAGGCGTTCGGTGACTTCGGCAAGGGTGAGATCGAGGTCTGTGAGACCTCCAGCGTCGTGGGTGATCCAGCGGACCTCGACCTTACCCCAGGTGACCAGTAGGTCGGGGTGATGGTCGTACTTTTCCGCTGCGAAGGCGAGGCGAGTGACGAAGGCGATGGTGGTAGGATAATCAGGGAAGGAGTAGCAGCGGGTCAGGGTACTTTGCTCGACATGCCAACCGGGGTGAGCGTCGAGCCATGCCTGGAGCCTCTGGGGTTCGAGTCGGGGGCGTGCCATGGGAGATTCGGGGCGGGGAGAAACAACCCACCTCCTTTGCTGTCCCTGTTTAGCATGTATGCTGCGGCGGCTGTGCAAGGTCACGATGTTTGCCCCTTCTGCAAGGAGATCTTCCCCGAGGGGACCCGCTCCGAGTGCCCCCACTGCGAGGTCCGCCTTCTGCCGGCGGGCCAGGCTCCCCGCCAGGCGGAGGCCGTCGACGACGAGGAGTTGGAGGACGGCGAGCCGAGGTTGCCCTGGCTCCACTGGGGGCACGGGCGGGGCCCGATGGCGCTCGCATGCGTGCTGGGGCTGGGGGTCTTCTTCCTTCCCTGGGTCCACGTATTTACCCCCGATCGAGCCGTCTACACCGGGCTGGAGATGGGGCGGCGGACCGGCATCGCCTGGGCCGCCGCTGTCGCCTGGTTCACCCTGCTGCCCACGATCCTCAGCCGGCGTACCGTGCCCAAGCTCCGCAGCGCCCGGGTGGCCGCGGCGCTCCTCGCGGTCATCCCCGCGGTGGTGGCGGCGCTCTTCTTCCTCAATCCTCCTGAGTCCCTCCAGGTCGGGAGGCTGGCGATGAAGATCCGCTTCGAGTGGGGGGTTGGAATCTACCTCACCTTGCTTCTGGGGGCCCTCGCTGCCCCCTTCGCGGCGCTCCGCCTCGGGCGAGAAAAACTCCTTCCCCACGGGTGACTGGCCCGTGTAGAACTTCCGGTGATGTCCTCTCCGTTTCCGCCGCTACCTCAGGGGGATGCTCCGGCCATCCATGTGCAGACCGCTCAGGGACAGCAGCCGCCGGTGACGGCGGCGAGGCTCCGGGAGCTCCTCTCCACGGGGAAGCTCCCCCGGGATACGGCCCTGTGGTTCCAGGGGTTGCCGGGGTGGATCCGTGCGGCAGATCACCCGGAGCTCCAGCCGTCGATGCCCCGAGGATCTGCGGATGACCAGATGGATGCGGTCTTCAGCGAGCTGGTCAAGGACAGCTGGGCTTACTACCGGGAGCACGAGCTTGCCGGGCACATCGACGAGGTGCTGGTGGGGGCCATCATCACGACGGCGCTGGATAGCGGCTACTCCCTCATCGACCTAAACAGCAACGGGACGAACCACTACCTGCGCTTTGAGAACATCCAGGGAGATCAGAGCCGGGTGGTGTTTCAGCTCCAGCACCTGACACCGGGGTTGACCGCAGCGCGGGTGCTGGGTCAGCGGATGAGTGTGGTC
>JANWXX010000645.1 GCA_025057345.1 Polyangiaceae bacterium
GGGTTGGCTCCGGTGGGCGCGAGGTATCCAAGGTCTTCAAGGCGCATGAGGATGCGCTGGATGCACTGTTCGACCGTTAGCTCATGCGTTGGCAGAGTGATCTCCGGCGCGAGAGGTGGTTCATAAGGATCACTGATACCAGTGAACTCTTTCAGCTCACCGGCCCGGGCTCTACGATAGAGCCCCTTCACGTCCCTTGCTTCACAGACCTCCAGGGGCGTTGCCACATAAATTTCCACAAAGTCACCGGCCAGCGCCCGTACCCAATCGCGGGTGGCCCGGTAGGGGCTGATCACCGCCGTCACTGCGAACACCCCGTTGCGCTGGAGTAGGTGGGCGACGAAACCGATTCGCTGGATGTTGATGTCCCGGTCTTCACGAGAAAACCCGAGGCCTCTCGACAGGTGCATCCTGACGACGTCTCCATCGAGCACCTCGACGCGCCGCCCTCGCCGGCGCAATGCGGGCGCCAGCGCTTCTGCCAGCGTGCTCTTCCCTGCCCCTGAAAGGCCGGTCAACCAGAGAATGGCCCCCCGGTCCGTGCCCGTAAGCGGCGTATTGTCGTACCTATCTTGGGAGAGATCCATCGATGGTTTCTGTTGAAAAGGACGGATGTTCAGTATAATGACGCACCTCCCATGTCAAAGGGAAAGACATCCCAGCCCATCGAGGTAGAACACGACCCTGCCGGGGATGACATCGGCGCTGCCAAGCTGTCGCGTCGGGTGGCGGACAACCTCCGGCGGCTACGCAAGGATCGGGCGCTCTCGTTGGAACAGCTCTCCGCGGCTAGCGGGGTCAGCCGGGCGGCACTCTCGCAAATTGAAGGCTCCAAGACCAACCCGACGCTGATGGTTCTCTGGAAGATCGCGGTGGGGCTGGGGGTTCCCTTCCAAGCACTGCTGGGCACAGAGGAGGCCGGCAAGGCCAAGGTACTGCGGGCGGGAGACACCATGCCGCTGCGCAGCCCTGATGGCCGCATCGAGAGCCGACTTCTGACGCCGAGCGGTGCAACGCCGGGGCTGGAGGTCTATGAACTGCGCTTCCAGCCACGAGGGCTCCTCAAGAGCGAATCTCACGGAGCTGGGACCACGGAAACCGTGACGTTGCTGACCGGGGTGCTACGGGTCCAAGTAGGGGAGGAGGTGTACGACCTCGCCCCTGGAGACACCATCTTCTTCCAAGCAGATAGCCCTCATTCCTACGAGAATCGTAGTACGCGCGAGGCCCGATGCCTCGATGTCATTTGCTACGGTCGATCTTCCTCTTGATGGCCCCCGAGCGTTTCCTGTGATGACCTCTGGCCTCTCCCGTCGCTCCTTGCTAGGCGCCGTCCTTGGAGCACCGCTGCTACCAGGCTGCTGCAAGCACTCGCCCTTCCTCGCCGTAGGGTACATGAACAACCTGACCCACGCCCAACCCCTGGTGGGAGCTACCTCCGGTCGTTGGTCGGCCGTGCTGGGCCTGCCGATGATAGCTTTCCCTGCTGGTCCTGCGGTGATGGAGGCCCTCTCCGCAGGTACCTTGCTGGCTGGGTTCATGGGGCCAGCAGCAGCGGTCAATGCTTTCGTACGCTCCCGGGGAAAGCGGGGCTTGGTGCTCCGGGGGAACGCCTCCGGCGGAGCCTCTTTGGTCGTCCGACAGGACTTGCCCATCTCGGCACCGGAGCATCTGCGAGGACAACTACTCACCGCCTCGCAAATCGCTAGCACACCGGACGTCGCGCTGCGGACGTACCTGGCGCAGCATCGTTTGGCTCCTCGGGATCGGGGGGGCGACGTAGTGCTGCT
>JANWXX010000646.1 GCA_025057345.1 Polyangiaceae bacterium
CAGCACCTTCGCCAGCTCAGGGGCTGTCAGATCCCTCCTCCGTCGATCGGGCGGCCCCTTCTCAAAACGCCGCAACCAGAAGGGTAGCTCCGGGTACGATCGGAAGCGAAACCACGCCCCCTCCTCTGGCGAACCCCGCCAGGTTTCCTCTCGACCTAGCTCGGACCCATCGAATACAGATCCCGATGCAACCACGCCTCGGTGACTCCCCAAGCTGCCGCATCGAGCCCCTTCAACGCTGACAACAACCCAGGACGCTTCTGCTTTCCACGGAGAACTCCACTCCATACCACGTGCACCCCCACCACACACTCGTCAAGCGCTTCCACCGAGAGCCGGAGCCGGTAGTGGGTCCACGGAAACGGCCCCTCCACGTTGACGAACTCTCTCCCCTCCAGTACTCCCCTCAACCATGCCACCAGCGGCCCCACCTCTGCTCGCGAGCAAAAGAACGCCGCCACCAGAGGCTTCCCCCGACACCATCGCTCAAACTCTGGAACCTGCACCCCCTGAGCACAAAAGTAGGCCAAGTACACTTGGATTGCCAAGGACACCATCAGGGACGTAAACACCCCTACGAAGGGCACCATGAATCGGGACTCCTCAACTTGAGAGCCCCTTTTCTCTAGAGAACTCCCCTGCTTACGGCAAGACTGCTCTTGCAGAAGCATCTCGGACAAAGAATGTCCTGGTTACCTACCTCCTGTTCTGTGGTGCCCAAGTACTGTCGTCGTACAGTTCCCTGGATGGAACTCGTCGTCGCCGAAAAACCCTCTGTCGCTCGTGACATCGCCCGCGTTCTTGGGGCAGAGCGAAGCGAGGAAGGATGCTTCCGGGGCTCACATTACACAATTACCTGGTGCATCGGCCACCTCGTCGAACTGGAGGAGCCCGGCGCCTATCAGGATGCCTGGAAGCACTGGAGCTTCGCCACTCTCCCCATCCTCCCTGCCACCTTTCGTCTCCGTCCCGCCAAAGGCTCCCTTGCCCAGTGGCGTATTGTCCGTGACTTGCTCCGATCTCCTCTGTTCTCTGCAGTGATCAATGCTTGTGATGCTGGACGGGAGGGCGAGCTCATCTTTCGTTACTGCTACGAGCTAGCAGGCTCTCGCCTTCCCATCCGACGCTTGTGGATCTCCTCCATGACCGACGCTGCCCTCCGCGCCGGCTTTGCCTCTCTCCGCGATGGCCGTCACTATGAGCCCCTCGCAGACGCTGCTCGTTGTCGCGCTGAGGCCGACTGGCTCATCGGGATGAACGCTACCCGTGCGGTCACACTACGTGCGCGAAGCCAATCCGGTGGTGCCCTCCTCTCCATCGGTCGAGTTCAAACACCAACCCTTGCCCTGGTGGTCGAGCGTGAGCGCGCTATCCTCCGCTTCGTTCCCCGCAATTACTGGGAGATTTTGGGCCAATTCTCCACTCCTGACGGTGATTTCCAGGCTACCTATGCCTACCTCGGTCAACGCCGCCTTGCTTCTCCTGTCCTTGCCTCCGAGCTACTGAATCGCCTCCGCGCCGTCACAAGCCCGGTAGGCCCTCGTGTCGAACATCTCGAAAAAAAGAGCGAGCACCAGCCTCCTCCTCAGCTCTTCGACCTCACCTCTCTCCAGTGCACGGCCAACAAGCGCTATGGGCTCTCTGCCCAACGTACCCTCGATATCGCCCAGTCTCTCTACGAAACCCACAAGCTCATCACGTACCCCCGCACCGACTCCCGCTACCTCCCTACCGACCTACGTGGCGAGCTTCCTTCTATCTTCCGCGCCCTCGCTGCTTCT
>JANWXX010000647.1 GCA_025057345.1 Polyangiaceae bacterium
CCCTCGCTCTGCTCTACCGGGATGTTGAGGGTGATCTGCTTAAGGCGGATGCTCATTTCCGCGCTTATGTACGCCTTAACCCAGGTGGCCCCCACGCCCAGGAGGCCCGCGCCTCCCTTCTCAAGAGTGTGCCGTGATCCCCAAGGATGTCTACGCCGAAACCCTGCTTCAGTTCTTCGAGCCCATCCGTAAGTATATGGAGGATCCGAAGGTCAGCGACATTATGATCAACGGCCCCAGCCAGGTGTTCGTCGAACGACACGGCCTCCTAGAGCTTACCGATGCCCGTTTCGACTCTCGCGAGCATCTGATTGCCGCCCTACGCAATGCAGCCCAGTTCGTCGGCAAGCACATCAGCGAGGAAAAACCTATCCTTGAAGGACGCCTTCCTGACGGTTCTCGTATCGAGGCGGTTCTACCACCCGCTGCCCCCGAAGGCCCTTGCGTCTCCATCCGTCGCTTCTTCAAGGAAACCCTCACCGTCCAGCGTCTCATGGAATTTGGCGCCATGACCCCTGAATGCGCCACCACCCTCCAGGCTCTCGTGATCTCCAAGCTCAACGTCATGATCGCCGGCGGCACGGGAAGCGGCAAGACCTCTATGCTCAACGCCCTCTCCTCGTTCATCCCCGAAGGGGAGCGGGTGGTTGTCATCGAAGACTCGAAGGAAGTCCAACTCCAGCGTCAGCATGTCGTCAACCTGGAGGCCCGTCCGCCGGACCCGAAAGGTCGTGGGGCCGTCTCCATCCGCGACCTCTTCAAGGCCACCCTCCGCCTCCGACCCGATCGCATCGTGGTCGGTGAGATCCGGGGTGGTGAAGCGCTCGATCTTATCCAGGCCATGACCAGCGGCCATGGTGGCTGCATGGCTACCCTCCATGCTACCCACCCCAAGGACACCATCACCCGCCTAGAAACCATGTGCATGATGAGCGACATCGACATGCCGCTTACGGCCATGCGCATGCAGCTTGCTAGCGCCCTCAATATCATCCTCCAAGTCTCTCGTCTCCAGGATGGCACCCGTAAGATTACTCACGTCTCCGAGATGCTTGGCTTCGATATCGCTACAGGCACCTACCAGATTCAGGATCTCTTCCGGCGCGAATACCATGGCCTTGATGCCAACGGTCGCATTCGGAGCGAGCTTGTCCCCACCGGAATCCTACCTGCCTGTTTGCCCCAGCTTCATGAACACGGTGTCGACCTCCCTGCCTCGGTGTACGATGCAGCAAGGCGCGTCGGCTACCAGCCCGGCGCCGGTGGCCACCATGGCCACGGCGGTCACCACGGAGGGTAGCAAGAGCCGATGAGTGAAATCCTGGTTCAAGTCATCGAGGGTACCACTCAGGAAACCTCCAGGATCTTCTCGCCCGGAGCTCCCGTGGGCCCTCTCGGGCTCGGGAGCGCTGCCGAATGGAAGGTTGAGGGACCTGGTGTCGGCCCCATTCATGCTTACTTCTACTTCGACGGCTCTACCCTCCTAGCCGCCACCGCCCCTCCCTACACCACCACCGTTAACGGCACCCCCCTCGGCGGAGATTGGACCCCTCTCCCTCTCCCCTGTGAACTCAACCTCGGGGGAGCACGCTTCCAGATCCAAAACGCTACTGCCTTTGCTGACGCTGGCAACACCAACACTGCCGCTTCGGAGATCGACGACGTCCCCACCAGCTTCCTGGATCGCTCTAGTGCTGCCCTCCCTCCAGGCTCTCCCCTCCACCACCCCAGTCCCCCAGTGAACCGTCGTCCTGCCGTT
>JANWXX010000648.1 GCA_025057345.1 Polyangiaceae bacterium
CACGCCTTTTGCTCCTCTCCGTGTCCTTGCTACGGTTCGGCTCCTCCTCGTCATCCTGCTCCTCTCCCCGTTGGTCCGTGCGGCTCCTCGCTGGTACTGGCGCCAGCTTCAGCCGACGACTTCACCCCCTCCCTCCCTCGGTCACCGGATGGCTCACGACCCCGTCCGGCAGCGCACGGTTCTGGTAACAGGAGTGCAATGCTGCCCGGCGGACCTCAAGAACGACGTGTGGGAGTGGGATGGATCCACCTGGATCCAGATCCCTGCGGTCTTGCCTGGTCTTGCCCGATGGATGGGCTCCGTAGCCTTTGACCCCTCCACAAAGAAGCTCATCTACTTTGGAGGAAAATCCTACCTCGACACCCTCCCTAGCGGCACCTGGACCTGGGATGGCTCTCAGTGGACCCAGCTTCCCGGTGGGGCCGAAGACCCAGCCAACCGCTGGCGGGCTGCCGCGCTGGGGGCGACTGGTGACCTCGGCGTACTCCTGCTCATGGGAGCGCAGCAGCAGGGGTTCCTCCAGGTCAAGACGATGTCCACCCTCCAGGGAGGAACCTGGAAATCCCTGGCCGTTGTCCCTCCGGCGCGCATCGATCAGGCCGCCGCCTGGTCCTCCTCCACAGGGCAGGCCCTGGCCTTCGGGGGGAGATCCTGCGCCAACGACGTCGCCTCCTGTGCGGCCTGGGAGGAACTTGCCACCTGGAAGTCCGGAGAACCGTCCTGGACCACCCTGCCCGGGGTTCCCAACGGGCCTCAGGCGCGGTGGGGAGCCACGCTGGTCGTTCACGAGAAGGAGAAGAAGGCCATCCTGGTGGGCGGCCAGGATGCCGGTGGTCTGATCGAGGACGGGGAACAACCCGGCGAGACGGCCACCTGGTCCCTCGATCTATCCTCCCTGACCTGGGAGAAGATCCCCGGGGTTTCCCTACCAGCACGAGTGTACGCCGCCGCGGTCTGGGACGACGCGCGCAAGCAGGTGTTCCTCGTCGGCGGGGCACGCTGGACCAAGAATTCTCTCAACTTCTCCGATCTCTCTCAGATCCCTCCCGAGCAGCTCCTAGGGGATACTTGGGTGCTCGACCGGCTCGGTGTCCCATGCAACGCCGACCAGGACTGCTCCACAGGCCACTGTGTGGATGGCGTCTGCTGCGAGCAGACCTGCGGGGAGTGCCGACGCTGCGACGCGCCCGGAGAAGAAGGCTCCTGCGTCCCTGTCACCTCGGCGGAAGATCCGGATTCTTGCTCCGGTCTCTGCTCCAAGGAAGGTGTGTGTCAGCCTTTCGATCAACCTCCCGGGGCCTTTTGCGATGACCCTAAGGTTTGCCAGTCAGGTCACTGCGTCGATGGCGTCTGCTGTGTCACCGAAGCTTGCGGGGTCTGCGAGCGGTGTATCCCCCAGGGAGGGGTCTGCGACCTAGTGGTCGGCGCCCCTGATCCAGATAGTTGCCCCACCTCCTGCTCGGAGGATGGGGTCTGTCAGGGCAACGAGCGGGATACCGGAGAATCCTGCTCAAAGAAGGGGGAGTGCAAGAGCGGATTCTGCGTCGATGGTGTCTGCTGCGAGCAACCTTGCGACGCTCCCTGCCAGACCTGCTCCGCGGACCAGGGAGCCCCTTCCAACGGCATCTGCGCGCCTCGCCTCTGCCCGGACCCCTTTCAGCGGTGTGATCCCCAGCAGAATGCCTGCTTGGATGGGCAAATTCCTCTCTTCGAGCCTTGCAAAGAGAACAAGCATTGCC
>JANWXX010000649.1 GCA_025057345.1 Polyangiaceae bacterium
GGGGCCTGCAACTGCCGCTGCCTGGACCCCAAGCTCCAGAGTGATCAGCTCCGGGAAAGGAACCAGCCGATCTTCTATGTGCGCCAGACCTTTGGTGATCAGAACGACAGGCCACCCTGCCGAAGCGAAAGGGCGAAGCTGCTCCATGGCCCATCGCACCCCCCGAGAGCTGACCCCTAGCGCTACGACCTCCGCGCCGTGGAGCGCTACTGGGAGCTCCTCGTGATGGAATAGGCGAATCTCCCTCGGAAGTGCCAGTCTCAGCTTGAGGTGCTCTCTCGTGGCCCAGAGGTGATCGATGATCTCCCGATCCAGGTGTGTTCCCACCAGCCGGACTTTGTGCCCCCGATCCACCAGCGGCAGTGCCAGAGCGCTACCCATCATACCTGCTCCGAGAATCACGATTGTGGCCATCGCGGGCATCCTCGCTCCCCGGGCAGATCCATGGCAAGCTCCAACTGGGTTCATAAAGACACCATCAGCATTTGTCGTTCAAGGAGATTGGGCATGTCGCTCCAAGCGCGTGTGGTTCGTGGGCTCGGTTTGTGGTCCTTCGCGGTAGCGTTGCTCGCGTGCGACTCGTCAACCGACGAAGAGCCTGCGGGTAAGGCAGGTTCGAGCGGAAGCGCCGGGCAGGGGGGCTCCGGCGGTGGTACTTCGGACGCGAGAGATCAGTGCCAAAACACCGAGGATCTCGGATGGCTCAAAGGCACAGTAAGCCCCGGGCAAACGGGGCGGGATCTGGCTCGTGAGAAGGCGGGAGACTGCGGATTGGGGTGCCTGAGCGACCAGTCTCCGGATAAGTGCGCCGTCGACTGCATGCTCAAGGAAGGGGTGAAGCTCTCAAGCGGCTGCGCGGGCTGTTATGGGGGAATCGTACTTTGCACCATCAACAACTGCTTGCCCAAGTGCATCGACGATCCTCAGGCCCAAGGGTGCAAAGATTGCCAGAAGGAGACAGGCTGCGAAGACGCCTTCTACACCTGCACTGGCCCCCTCGACTGAACCTACCGCAGCAACCGAACTACCGCAGCCACCGAGAATGACCATGGGATCTCCTCTCTGGAGGAGCCGAGTGCTCCGTTCCATCTCCTCTTGCGCAGTGCTGATCGGAGCCCAGATCATCGGGGCATCCCAGGCCGCTGCCGAAGAGCCTACCCCACCAGCAACCGCAACCATCACGATCCGCGATCCCGCACCGGAGCCTCCTCCTCCAGCTCCCCCGGTTACCCTCCCCCCACCGGGTTCGCCGCCCCCTGAGGGACCACCGACGCCTCCTCGGGCTCCAAGTCGTCTCCACCTGGACATGCACGGGTACTTTCGTGCGCGTTACGTCAACATCCGCCGCGTGCCGGTGGGGAGGTTGGACAGTACAGGTACCCTCGCTTCCGAGGTGCATACGGGGCGCGATGATGCATCCAACGGACACTTCATCTACAGCCGTTTGCGCCTGGACCCAACCCTACGCTGGGGAGGGAACCCCATGGCTGGCGAGCTTCCCAAAGTGGCGCTCAACGCCCAGATCGATGTGCTGGATAACGTGATGTGGGGCGACAATGCTCGGCAAACTGGCGTCCCTCTCTTTGCCGAAAACCCATCTACCACGGGAATTGACGGCGATGAGCGGCCCTTCCTGTTGGTCCGGCGGCTCTGGATGGAGGTGACCCTCCCGGTCGGGGTAGTGCGCCTGGGTCGGCAAGCGTCCCATGGGGGGCTTGGAATCTTGTTC
>JANWXX010000064.1 GCA_025057345.1 Polyangiaceae bacterium
GCCCCGCGCCTCCCCCTGTCCCCGCCTCCCCACCAGCCCCCCCCGGAGCAGCCCCCGCACTGCCAGCCTCCCCCGCGGGAGGGGAAGGATCCGTGGGCTCACAGCCGAGGGACGACACGAACAAGAACGGAACAACCAGGAGACCAGGGAGGCGTGTTGTGAAGAAGGTCATAGTGCCCAGGAGATAGCATCACCTGGGAGTCGTTGCCCAACGAGTTGCACAACGAAAAACAGGGGCTCCCCGGACTCCCCCTAGCCTCTCTGTTCGACCCGACAATCATGCACTATAATGCCGAAGTACAGATTGCCCACGCAACTTATGCAATATAGTTCTTGCTAGCTGCAAGATGGGGGGGTAAGGATGGAGGCTATGAGCACGTTTTCGTTTGAGACGGATCCAACGAGGTACCGCCACTGGAAGCTCACGGTCGAGGGAGAGACGGCGAGGCTGGTAATGCGCGTGGACGAGGAGGGAGGGCTACGGGAGGGGTACGTGCTGAAGCTGAACAGCTACGATTTGGGGGTGGATATTGAGTTGGCGGATGCAGTGCAGCGTCTGCGCTTCGAACACCCGGAGGTGCGGGTGGTCGTGGTGACGAGCGGGCACGAGCGGGCCTTCTGTGCGGGCGCGAACATCCCGATGCTGGCATTGTCGACCCACGCCTGGAAAGTGAATTTCTGCAAGTACACCAACGAGACGAGGCTCTCCATCGAGGACGCAAGCGCGCGGAGCGGGCAGCGATACCTGGCGGCGGTGAACGGCCCCTGCGCAGGGGGAGGCTATGAGCTGGCGCTGGCCTGCGACACCATTGTGTTGGTGGACGACGGGAACTCGGCGGTGAGCCTGCCGGAGGTACCCCTCCTGGGGGTGCTGCCAGGGACCGGGGGGCTGACGCGGGTGGTGGACAAGCGTAAGGTGCGCCGAGACCGTGCGGATGTGTTTTGCACGCTGGCCGAGGGGATCAAGGGCAAGCGAGCCGTGCAGTGGGGCTTGGTGGATGCGGTGGCTCCCAAAAGCAAATTTGTCCAGGCGGTGGAGGAGCAGGTGGCAAGGTTGGCGAAGCTGCCAAGGCCAGTCGAAAGAAAAGGACCGGGGATCAAGCTGCCGCCCCTGGGGGTGGAGGAAGGCGAGGGGAAGCTCCGGTACCGGCACGTGGAGGTGTCCGTGGATGCAGTCCGGCGGGTTGCGGAGGTGACGGTGCTGGGTCCGGAGGGGGAGCAGCCAGCGACGGCGGAGGCGATCCAGGCAGCGGGGGCGGAGCAGTGGTCGCTGCGGGCGTTCCGGGAGCTGGACGACGCGATGCTGAGGCTGCGCTTTTTCTGGCCGGAGGTGGGGCTGGTGCTGCTCAAGACCCGTGGGAACGGGGAGGCTGTATGGGAGGCGGATGAGGGGCTCCACCAGCATCGAGGGCACTGGCTAGCGAACGAGATCTTGGCGCTGCAGGCGCGGGTGTTGCGGAGGCTAGAGAACTCGGCCAAGAGCTTCTTCGCTGTGATCGAACCGGGCTCGTGCTTCCACGGCGTCCTGCTGGAGCTGGCACTGCTCTCGGACCGGGTGTACATGCTGAACGACCCGACGAAACCGGTGCATGTGGCGCTGTCGGCGGCGAACCGAGGGGCGATGCCCATGGCTCATGGGCTATCGCGCCTCCAGGTACGCTTTGCTGGTGACCCTGCGCGTCTGGAGGCATTGCTTGTGCGGGATGGGCTGTTGGATACAGAAGCAGCGGAGGAAGCCGGACTGGTAACGATAGCGCCGGATGATCTGGACTGGGAGGATGAGCTACGGGTGGCCATTGAGGAGCGGGTTAGCCTTTCTCCGGATGCACTCACCGGGATGGAGGCAAGCCTGCGCTTCGTTGGTCCAGAGAACTGCGATAGCAAGATCTTCGGCCGATTGTCAGCCTGGCAGAACTGGATCTTCCAGCGCCCCAATGCTGTAGGGGAAACCGGTGCCCTTTCTCTGTACGGCAAGCCCACGCGTCCCTCTTTTGATTATCGCCGCTGTTGAAAGGAGTCACGACCATGAGCCTCTTCGACAAGATCCCGAACAACGTTAACCTTTCGGACGATAAGCGACTCCAGCGGGCGCTGGAAACCTGGCAACCTGATTTTATCAACTGGTGGCGGGAGATGGGCCCCAGCGGCTTTCAGGAGGATCAAGTCTACCTGCGTACGGCCATCTCCGTCAGCAACGATGGGTGGGCTCACTACGATTACGTGAAGATGCCCGAATACCGATGGGGTATCTTCCTTACCCCCCCGGAGCCAGGGCGTACGATCTCCTTTGGAGATCACGCAGGGCAGCCCGTCTGGAACGAGGTTCCCGGGGAGCTAAGAAACGTGCTCCGGAGGATCATCGTCACCCAGGCCGACACGGAGCCGGCGAGTGTGGAGCAACAGCGGATGCTGGGGTTGACGGCGCCCTCCCTCTACGATCTGCGCAATCTCTTCCAGGTGAATGTAGAGGAGGGAAGGCACCTTTGGGCCATGGTTCATCTGCTCCACCAGTTCTTCGGCCGCGATGGGCGCGAGGAGGCAGAGCAGCTCTTGCAGCGGCGTGCGGGCAACCCAGATACTCCCCGCATCTTGTCGACCTTCAACGAGGCGACCGACGAGTGGCTCTCCTTCTTCTGTTTCACCATGTTCACCGACCGGGACGGCAAGTACCAGCTCGCCTCGCTGGCAGAATCCGGTTTTGATCCTCTGTCGAGAGCGACACGCTTCATGCTCACCGAAGAAGCGTTCCACCTATTCGTGGGAGAAACGGGCATTGACCGGATCGTTCGTCGCTCGGCCCAGCTTACCAAGATGGACCCGAACGGCGATGCTCGGAAGCACGGTGGTATCGACCTGCCTACGGTACAGAAGTACATCAATTACTGGTTCTCCAGCGCTGTCGAGCTCTTCGGTGGCGAGATCTCCACGAATGCAGCCGAGTTCTTCAGTACTGGGCTCAAGGGACGCTACCGGGAGAAAGAGAAGTACCAGGACCACGCAGCTCTGGAGGGGTTCTACTCCTTGGATGTCTTTGAGAATGGACGGATCCAGCAGAGGGAAGTCCCCCTGCGGAATGCTCTCAACGAGGTGCTCCGGGACGAGTACGTAAGCGATTGCGAGCGGGCCGTTCGCAAATGGAACCGTACCATTGCTGCCGAGGGAGTCGGTTTCGAGCTGAAGCTCCCCAGCCGGAAATTCAACCGTAAGATGGGCATCTACGCCGGTCTCTACTTTGACACGGATGGCAACCCGATCTCCCAGGAGGCCTTCGAGGCGAGACGCGACAACTGGCTACCCACCCCGGAAGACCGGGCTTATGTCCGTAGCTTGATGGTTCCAGTGGTGGAACCAGGAAAAGTCGCTCATTGGATCGCCCCGCCCGCCAAAGGCATTGAGGGAACCCCACTGGACTTCGAGTATGTCCGAGGCGAGGGTGTCAACCGGCTCCGGGGGAACGCCTGATGGAGACGCTGCGAAGTTACCTCTCCGGCTCTTGGTATGAGGCTTCCTCCGGCTTCGAGGAGCTCGTCAACCCCACCACCGAGGAAATCCTTGCCCGCGCCAGCGCTGAGGGAGCAGACCTGGCCCATGCCCTCCACTTTGCCCGGAACCGCAGCGGCCCTGCCCTACGTGCCATGACCTTCGCCCAGCGGGCTGAGATGCTCAAGGGACTGGCCAAGGCCATTCACGCTTCCCGGGAAGAGCTCCTTGACCTCGGTGTCCGCAACGGAGGCAACACCCGGAGCGATGCCAAGTTTGACGTGGACGGCGCCAGCAGCACGCTCGCTGCATACGCTGACCTAGGTGCTTCTTTGGGCGATGGCCGCTTTCTGGTGGATGGTGACCCCATCCCGATGGGTCGCTCCTCTCGCCTTGCAGGCCAGCACGTTCTGGTACCTCGCCGCGGGGTCGCAGTCCTGATCAATGCCTTCAACTTCCCCGCCTGGGGCTTGGCAGAGAAGGCTGCCTGCGCCTGGCTCGCCGGGGTTCCTGTGCTGGTCAAGCCCGCTACTCCCACGGCGCTCCTTACGGTACGTTTGGTGGAGAAGCTGCTAGCCACCAACCTGCTACCGGAGGGGGCACTCCAACTCCTTGTCGGAGCCCCGGGGGATCTCCTCTGCCACCTTGGCCCTCAGGATGTGGTTTCCTTCACGGGCTCCAGCCGTACCGGTACCCTGATCCGTACCCATCCGCAACTGGCCGCACGCTCGGTCCGCGTCAACGTGGAGGCCGACAGCCTCAATGCCTCCATACTAGGCCCTGACGTCGAACCTGGGAGTGAAGTATACGCTGCCTTCCTTGCAGACATCGTTCGGGACGTGACCCAAAAGGCCGGGCAAAAATGCACTGCAATTCGTAGGATCTTTGTCCCTATTGAACGCCTCGACTCTGTCCGTGAAGAGCTGGTGGAGCGGCTAGCTGCCATTCGCGTCGGAGACCCTTGCCGGGATACAGTACAGATGGGCCCGGTTGCTACAGCGGCGCAGCTCCGGAGCGTACGAGAGGGCATCCGTACCTTGCTCGCCAGCGAACGCGTCGAGATCGCTACTGGAGGTCCAGATAGGCCTTCTGTCCTTGAAGGCGTCGAAGGTGACAGGGGCTTTTTCGTGGCTCCGACCCTGCTGGTTGCCCGAGACGCAGTAGCTGCTCGCCCGGTCCATGAGCACGAGGTATTTGGCCCCTGCACCACCCTGATGCCTTACGATGGAACTGCCCAGCAGGCAGCGTCCTTGGTAGCGCTGGGGGAAGGTGGGCTGGTAGCCAGCATAGCTACCAACGACCGGGATTTCGCTCGCGATCTAATCTTGGAGCTAGCGCCTTTCCACGGGCGCGTCTACCTGAATTCGGAGAAGAGCGTTGGCGTTGCACCAGGGCCTGGAACCGTCTTCCCGCAGCTTCTCCATGGAGGGCCTGGTCGGGCAGGGGGAGGCGAAGAGCTAGGAGGGCTTCGAGGACTTACAGGCTACATGCAGCGGGTTGCCCTCCAGGGTTTTGGGCCGCTGATCGATGCCATTGCGGCCGGGGGTAAGCGGGGCGGATAAAGCCTCCTGGAGAGGTTTCAAGCAGAACCGATGACGAGGCAGACGGATTCAGGTAACTCTCTCTGCCTCAACCCATGCTTTTGCCCCTGCTACTAGACGGCGCCGCAATTCCAGAAGTGTCCCTGCTAAGCCTCGCAGGAATCGGTAGCATCATCACCCTGACACTGCTCGAAACCATCCTGGGCGTCGATAACGTCATCTTCCTCTCGATCTTGGTCGCCAAGCTCCCGCGGGAGCAGCAGACAATCGGGAGACGTCTGGGATTGGTCATGGCTCTGGGGACTCGTGTCCTGCTCCTGCTCACCTTGAGCTGGTTGACAGGGCTAACCAAGCCTCTGTTCGAGGTGTTGGGCCGTGGGATCTCCGGGCGTGACCTGGTCCTGATCCTCGGTGGTGGCTTCCTGATCTTCAAGTCAACCTGGGAGATCTTCAGCGGTCTGGAGTCCCATGATCCACGAGAGAAACAGGCCAAGGACGATGGAGCCAAGCGCCGCGCGTTCTTTAGTATTGTACTCCAGATCGCTGTTATGGACGTGGTCTTCTCCCTCGACTCGGTAATTACCGCAGTAGGGCTGGCACGGCAGCTCCCGATCATTCTGATCGCGATGACCCTCTCGATGATCGCTATGCTCGGGTTCGCAGGCTGGATCGGAGAATTCATCGAGCGCCACCCCAGCATGAAGGTGTTGGCGCTCAGCTTCCTCATCCTGATTGGCACGCTACTGGTGGCAGAGGGCGGAGGGCAGCACTTGCCCAAAGGCTACGTCTACGCCGCCATGGCCTTCTCGGTCACCATTGAGCTCCTGAATATCTGGCTCCGCAAGCGCGCCGAACAGGTACGGGCACTCCACGGACTGACCCAGCATACCCACCCTCTCGGCAGTCCCGAGGCAATTTCCGCGCGCATCGCCGAGCTGGAAACCTTGGTTGAGGAGCAACGCCGACGCATCGCCGAACTAGAAGCTGCTCGAGGCTAGAGCCTATGGTCCCTCCGGGTTACTCTCTCGCGGGAGAGGAGGTGCCATGTCCGTCACGCAAAGCAAGTTCGAGGCCAGCCTGGAACGGGTTCGCGCTCTGGTACGCAACCCCCGGGAGGGACTCTTCGGCCCCCACTCCTGTACCTGGCTTGTAGCCCGGGAAACCGGCATTTTTCTCGCTGCCGGTCGCGCCGCACTACTTCAACTTGCCCATCCCTTCGTTGCCCACGCGGTTGACCAGCACTCCGCGACACGCACGGACCCTGCAGGCCGTTTCCTCCGTACCTTCGAGAATGTATTCCCGATGGTCTTCGGTGATTTGGAGAGCGCCTTCGCCTGCGCTCGTCGTGTCCATAAAATCCACCAGACCGTTGTTGGACGAGTCACTGAGAACGTGGGCGGCCTGCGCGTAGGAGATCCATACTATGCGAACCAGGAAGCTGCTCTCTTCTGGGTCGCTGCTACGCTCCTCGACTCGGCCATCCTGGCCCGTGAGCTGCTCCTCGGCCCCTTGAGCCCCTCTTTCAAAGAACAGTACTACCAAGAGCACCGTCGCTTCGTTTATCTCTTCGGTGTTTCTGACGAGATCATCCCGCCGACATGGGGAGATTTTCAGCGATACAATCGCATCCTGTGGTCCTCTCCCTTGCTACAACCGGGCCGCGTAGCCCGGGATCTTGCAGGCTTTCTGATGACACCACCTGGCCCCCTCCTCGTGCTGCCCACCCGCGCTTATGGGGCCCTTACCATTGCCCTCCTTCCGGAGCCGATCCGCGAAGGCTTTGGGTTGAAGCTTGACATAACCAACCGCCTGCTAGCTAATGCCACCCTCGCCGCCGCCCGTCGAACTTACCCTCAGCTACCTCCCTCCGTCCGTTTCCTCCCCGCCTATCGCGACGCTGTCCGTCGGGTGGAGCACAGACCACGAGGTCGCATTGCTGCCCTGCTAGAGCGCCGCCTCCGTACCGCCGCGGAAACCAGACTCCGCAAGGCCCTCCAGCGCCCGAGATAACTCCTCTGCGTCTTCTGCCTTCTCCGCCGGCGCTGTCTTCTTCAACGGCGCTGCCTTCTTCGCTGGCGCTACCTGCGATGCCATTCGCTTGTAGGAGTCTCGCACGCTCTTCAGCTCCGCAGCGGTCACTGTCCCGTCCTGGATCACCTTCCCAAGACGCGCTTTTACCTGTGCTACCGCCCCCTCGAAAGCCTTCCTCGCCAGCCCCCCCTTGCCAACGAACCGCTCGGCTAGCTTCCGCTCCTGAGCAATGCGATAAGCTACCTCCTGCTTCAGCTTCTCCACGGAGATTACCCCCTTGGGAGCCCGGGAGGCTGTCTTCCTCTTGCTATGCTTCGACGTTACAGATGCCTTTGCAGGCTTTGCTACCTTCGGCCCTTCCCCGCGGGCGCTGATCGGGAAGGTAACCAGAGACAAGATCAACACGACAGTGGATAGGGAGCGCATCGTAGCCTCGCTGAGGGAGAAACCCTCCCGGGGATGCTCCAGGGGGGCAGGATCTTGCAACTTCCACCCTACACCAATGTCGTTATCTGCAGCCAATTCTTGTACAGCTTTCTCGGATTCCACGGAAAATTCCTAGGCTCATTCGTCCAGCCGTCGGAGTGATGACCAGGGAAAGGGCTCCCAGAAGGGTGTCTTGAGGGAACCGTCCGCAGGGCGGATGGGAAACCAGGGAGAGCCGTCCCCACCGCGAAGCACATGGAAACTTTGGGCAGGCATGAACCCCTGCCCAAGGAGGGCCACAAGGCGCCCGTCGGAGGCCCGAGCGAGATCGAGGACTAGGACGGCATGTCCAGGATTCCCAGGAAGGACAAAGAAGTCACCCGGACGAAGTTGGTCGAAGGAGGGGGCGCGTGCATCCCGTGCGAGGGAGCTAGTATTGGCCCAGGTAAAGACCATATCGAGGTACTTACGGAAGCTCCTGTGATCTCGGGAAGGGGTGCCTGTGAGGATCCAGGAGAGGCGGTTACCGAAAGCCTGGACCCGCTCACCGCGAGCCCATCGCTCATAAGGTAGAGAAGCTCCGGATGCTGCGCGATAGCTCATGCGGCGATCACCTAGGGACCAGCGCCACTCGGCATGGAGGCGGATCACCGAATCCGCGCACTGCTGGAGGTCGGCATGGCCTACATCGAGGGCAGCGACGGCCGCGATGGCGTGGTGATGGGCGTCATAGAGCTGGACCCCCTGGAAGGAGCGAACCGGGGTGGAGGGGTCGGCAAGAGGGAGGCCACGGAGCCAAGCACCGAAGGAATTGGAGGGGAGTTCCACGCGACGGAAGCCCTCAGGGGCAGGGAAGCGATGGGAGAGCGGCACAACGGGAGGAGGGGTGTTGGCAGGGAGCTCTGCAAGCCAGGGATAGGGAGTCCAGTCGAACGAGGCGGGAATGTCGGACACAGCGGACGCTGGGAGAGATGCAGCAGGTGCAGGAGAGTTGTCAGGAACTGTGAGTTGAGCAGGCAGAGCGGGCACAGGACGAACCGCGGGAGGAGGAACCTCAGAAGAAGAGCCACAGGCAACAAAGGACAGCGCCGCCACGAACGACCGGGAGGGCCAGCACGGGCGGCGCGAGAGAAGGTTCATGCAGGAGTAGAAGAACCCGTGGTGAGAGCGGGTTCCATCGGAGAGAGGGTAGCTCAGCGAAGGACTTGGCCGGAGGGACGGGAGGGGGGTACCCCCATCTGCCGTTTGCGCGGAGCTCTTGGTTTCGGTTTGGTAGCCGGTGCCGCAGAGGTGGCCTTGGGGGTGGCCTTGAGCGTGTGCTTGGCGCGCTTCTTAGCGCTATTGGTGCGTTGCTGAATCGCCTTCTGCTCTTCTGCTTTTGTCGCCATTTCGCGAAACCTCCAACGATTGGGTGTTGCCAAGCAAGCATCCCCCGGCACCCACGAGCACCGGAGTAAGTACCACGAGAGTAACATCCTTGGCTCGAAGGAAAACCCTCTCGTGCTAGGAAAGCACAGCACGTGCCACATGACTCTGGGAAGTGCCCCACCGAGGCACCAGGGACGAAATCTGTATTTAGGAGACAGGATTGCCGGCAAACCCCGACAGGGAGTCACCGAACCCTGGCACGAAGCTTGTTTCCCCGCGGACGAGACGAGGGGGGGCGCTACCATGACAGGATCATGAAGCCCGCAGCAAACCCGACTGTCATCCTCCGTGCCTGTGACAGCTACGATCCCCAGAGGATCCGCCAGATCATCCGAGAGGGCTTGGAGATGCTGGATCTGCGTCCTCGAGGGCGTACCTTGCTCAAGCCCAACTTGGTAGCGTCTGGCCCACTGTTCGAGCACGCCTATACGAGACCCGAATTCACCGAGGGGGTGTTGCTAGCGCTGCGGGACCGGCAGCAAGGCCCTCTGGCCGAGCTGGCCGTGGGCGAGCGCTGCGGGATTACGATTCCAACGAGGATGGCCTACGAGGGTGCGGGATACAACCCCATGCTGAAGCGGCTCGGGGTGAAGCGCTATTGCTTCGAGGAGGAGCCTCAGGTGGAGATCCGCCTCGACCACCCGACTCGACTCCGAGATTACCTCTTTACTCCGGAGCCGGTAGCCAAGGCCGACTTCTTCGTGAACTGCCCCAAGTTTAAGGCCCATCCCTGGACGACGGTGACTTTCTCGGTGAAGAGTTACATCGGCATCCAAGACGACCGGCATCGACTCATTGACCACGATCATCGGCTCAACGAGAAGATCGCTGACCTGCAGTACATCATCCAGCCTCAGTTCATTGCCATCGACGCCATCATTGCGGGAGAGGGCCGCATGCTCACCCCCGTCCCCTTCCCGCTCAAGATGATCATCCTAGGCAACAATCAGGTGGCCGTCGACGCAGTATGCTGCCACATCATTGGGGTCGACCCAAGCACGGTGCCCCACATTCAACTCACTGCAGACAACGGCTTTGGCCCCCTCGATCTGAAGAAAATCACCCTCGCCGGCGATATCACACTGGAGCAAGCCCAGGAGCGAGCTCGCGGCTTCAAGGTAGGGCTGGTCCGAGTGGAGAAGTACTTCGAGGGCACGAACATCACTGCTTATGCGGGCCCTCCTCCGGAAGAGGAGCACACGGACTATTGCTGGGGAGGATGCCCCGGCGCCATCGAGGAGGCCATTGAGATCCTTCGGCAATTCGATCGGAAGTGCGACGCCAAGATACCGAAGATGCACGTCGTCTTCGGGAGCTACAAGGGCCCCATCGCTGCGAAGCCTGGCGAGAAGGTAGTCTTCATCGGCGACTGCGCCACCTGGGAGGGACACCTCCATGGCAAGCTGGTGCAGATTCGGAGCAAGTACCAAGACCGCTCCACCAAGGATCCATACCACGCCCAGCACGAGGATATCTTCGCCAAGATGGTCAAGGTCACGGCCCGCATGCACGCCTCCCGAGAAGAACCCTACATCCGATTGGAAGGGTGCCCTGTAAGCGTCGCCGAGCAGGCGCTGGCGCTCGTCGCCCTCGGTGGCCTCAAGAACCCCTACTTTGACCCCCAACAGAACCTTGCCTTCAACAAGGCATACCTTGGGTGGCGCTCCACTACAGCGCTCCAGCGGCTTCGGGGTATTCCTTACCAGAAGCACGGTCCCTGTGCTCGCGGAGAGGCTGCCCCAGAGGTAGAAACTTCCCCCGCCTCCCTCGCCCGCCCTTCCACTGCCACACCCATTCCCAGCGAGTTAGAGGAAGGTATCCTTAGCTGCCCGCACCTTCGCGAACACCTCGTCCCTGCTCGCCCCGGGACCCAGCCCCACGAAGGTTCTCACCGTAGCCTCGCCAACCCGCAAGAATGGGTTGGTCGCGCGCTCCTCTCCCAGGGTCGACGGCACGGTGGGCTCTCCTCGGGAACGTGCCTTGGCTGTCCAGAGGATGCGCTTCCGGATCGCTTCGTTGCCCGGCTCCACATGAACTGCAAAGCGTAGGTTGGCTTCGGTATACTCATGACCGCAGTAGACCTGGGTATCGTCAGGTAGAGCCCCCAGGATCTCGTTGAGGGAGCGGTTCATGTCTGCCGGTGTGCCCTCGAAGAGACGCCCACAGCCTGCAGTAAACAGCGTATCGCCCGTAAAGAGAAGCCCTGGGGCGCTGGTCTGGGGGAGCAAGAAGGCTACCGCTCCCATCGTATGCCCCGGGATGGGCAAGACCTGAAAGATGACCCCGGAAACCTCCAGGCACTCGTAAGGCTGAACGCGGCGCGTAACCCCCTTGACCTTACTCGCATCTGGCTCCATGGCGAACACGGGTGCCTCCGGGAAGGATGCGAGAAGCTCCTGAACGCCCCCCACATGATCGAAATGGTGGTGAGTCACCAGGATCGCAGACAGGCAAAGTTTCCGGGCGCGGAGTACCTGCAGAACCGGCTGACTCTCCGAGGGATCTACCACCAGCGCCTGCCCTCTCCCCCCTCCCTCGATCACATAGGCGTAGTTGTCACGGAGGCAGGGGATCGGGGTGGCGACGAGCACCATCAGTTGCAGTTCCCCGCACCAGGTTTGCTGCACCGGTAGGAGCGAACCGCATGGTAGACCGGGTAAGGATTCCCGTTGACCTCGGTCCAAGCAAAGTGATCCCAAGAACTGTCACGAAGCATGAAAGGTGTTACCGCAAGGATGTTGGGGTGTACCTCCCAAACCTTCTTGTAAGCTTCCACGGTAAAAGCAGCGACTTGTTCACGGCTCTGTCCGGGACAGCCGGAGCCTGCATCTCCGTTGATGCTCCAACCAGTTTCAGTGACCAGCACCTTCATGTTCGGTTTGCCGATGGTAGCCAGCTCCTTTTCAAAAAACTTGAGCCCCAGTTCCGCCTCCGGCATCGGACAGAAGAACCCCCAACCTTCTCCCTTGGCTGGGTAGGAGTGCGTGGCCCATACGTCCAGCTTATTGAACACGTTTGGCACCGCTTGTTTCATCTTCTGGAGGAAGGAGATGGCAGTAGTTCCCCCCTCCCAGCCGTCACCGCCGCACTGACACTTGATCGCACCGCCCGGTGCCAATGCCCCCATGGTCACTTGGAGCCGTGGGTCGTTGAGACTATGGATCGCATCCGCTACATCCGCCAGGTAGTGAGCATACTCGGAGGCGATCTGATCTTCGGTGATCCAACCACTGCCAGCACAGACCCACTCGTAGCAGAGGTTCGGTTCGTTATGGACGGCGAAGTAGATAGGCCAATTCTCTCGCTTAGGCAGCGAAGCGATCACATTCTTATAAGCCTGCGCTAGCCCCTTGTACGACGTGGGGCTCTCGCCCATATCACGAATGTTCCGGTTCCCCCAGGGAGGAGCCAGTCGAACAATAGGGATGAGCTGACGCTTGTAGGCCTCCTCCAGCGAAGCTTTCCAACTTGGGTCTGCATCGTGACGTCCTGGATGCATATCCGCGAAGATGACCAGCACATGGCCTCCTGGCCCCGTCAGCTTCGCTGTTAGCTCGTGATCCATGGCATCCCCCTGGTTCACCAGCCCAATTCCATAACGATTGCCCGTTGGGGGAGGCCCGCTTCCACCGCTGCCGCTGCTTCCGCCACTGCCTCCGCTGCCACCGCTGCCACCGCTTCCACCACTTCCGCCTGTCCCCCCTATTCCCGCTTCTACTAGGCGCTGGCAGGTGCCCACCAGCACACCAGCAGACCCCGGTGGCTTATCCTTGTAAAAGCGTAGCTCTAGGATGCCTTCCTGGTGGCCGCTTACGGTATACGACCAGGAATAAGGTCCAGAGCCGGAGATCACTTCGTTGCTTACCACTGGGTTGCCAGGTCCAGACACTTCCATGGCGATCCAAGGAAACGGCGATGGGTCCGTGAAGGTGACCTGGAAGGGAACCCCCGCCTTCTGTACCGAGGGCGAGAAAGAGAACCCTGGATGACAGGGAAGTTCCATAGGAGCCCCCCCGCTGCCGGCACTGCTTCCTCCCGTCCCAGCCATGTTGCCCGCACTACCGGAACTGCTCCCTCCCAAACCTGCGGCGTTGCCCCCAGCCCCGGACGAGGAACCACCACTGCCTCCCCCCCCGAAACCTCCTGCACCACTGAAGCCGCCGCTGCCTCCACCCCCAGAGCCTCCTACACCACCAGAGCCGTTGGGAAAAGTACCCGCGGTTCCACCAGCTCCCGAGCTGAAACCGCCGCCACCTCCTGCCCCACCGGAAGAATTCTTGGAGCCTCCCTTGTTGACCACAATGTTTGCGTCCTTGCTGGAGTCTGCGTCCTCCGCAGAACCGCAGGCGAAGGAGTGGAGAGGAAGGAGAGGGAGAAGCCAGAGAATGGAGCGGGGTGACATATTTTCCGAAGATATCATGGCTGGCGGACAGAAGACACCAGGGAAGATCGGCGGGCCGAGAGGATCTCGGAGGCCATCGGCTCAGCAGCCCGAAGCATCTCAATAGCGGCCTTGCGGGCGGCATCGGAGACAGTGGCACCGCTGATCATCCGGGCTAGCTCCTGAACCCTTGGCTTGCCCTTAACTTCGACAATGGTGCTCCGGGTCATGCGGTCTTCCACCGATTTATGGACAACGAAATGGGTGGTACCGAAGGCGGCGATCTGAGCCAGATGAGTAATGCAGATGACCTGCCGATGGCGAGCGACGTCCGCCATGGCGCGGCCAATGGCTTCTGCCACGGCGCCTCCTACACCGGTGTCCACCTCATCAAAGAGGTAGGCGCCCGCGGGAGCTACATCCGCCAGCACTCGTTTGAGAGCCAACAGTGCCCGGGAAAGCTCACCGCCCGAGGCCACCTTACGCAAGGGCCGCGGCTCAACCCCCTTGTTGGGGGCGATCAGAAATTCGACTCGATCCAGGCCATGACGGGAGAGACGAGCTCCCTTAAAGTTCAGCCCTTGCTGGTCGTCGACCTGGAGAGGCGCCACTTCCACAACCACTCTGGCCGTTCCCATACCGAGAGCTGCTAGCTCCCGGGTAATGCTGTCCGAGAGCTTGACGGCCGCTGCCGCTCGCTTCGCCGACAGCGCATGAGCCATCTCTCCCACCTGATCCAAGAGCCACTCCCGCTGGGCCTCCAACTCCGCCAAGCGCTCCTCGGAGGAGGATAGTGCTTCGTATTCGGCCCGAAGCCTATCCCGCGCTTGGAGTACATCAGAGAGCTCGGGACCATATTGGCGCTTGAGTTTTTCCAGGGCGTAGAGTCGCTCATCGATCTGGCTGAGCCGTGCCGGATCGGACTCCACGCGCTCGGCGACTCGGGAGATCTGCCACGAGGCTTCAATCAACTCGTTCCGGGCTGCCTCGATGGCGGTGGCGATAGCCTCCAGGGCAGGTTCGTAGGCAGAAGCGGAACGGAGATCGGAGACGATACGCCCCAGTTCGTCCACGATCGCCCCCTCGTCGTCGGTAAGGCGAAGGACGCTACGACCTATCGCGTTCTGGATCCGGTCCGCGTGGCGAAGGCGGTTTCGTTCGGCCTGGAGCTCCTCCTCCTCACCAGGTTTTGGATCCACTTCGTCCAAGGTGGCAAGTTGAAAGGAAAGATAGGCTTCTCGCTGGGCACGGGAGCGGACCAGCTCGGCCTCCCTCTGGCATTGTTGTGCGAGGGCTCGCAGCTCATCGAACCGAGCTGCCACAGCGTCCCGCTCGGCCCCCAGGGAGGCAAAGTCATCCAGGTAGCCCAAGTGCGTCCCCGGATCGGTAAGGGAAACGCTCTCATGTTGGGAGGCAATATCCATCAGCAGTGGACCGAAAGAAGCCAACTCAGCCACGGTGCATAGGCGCCCGTTGAGATAGGCTCGCGAGCGTCCGTTCTGGGTCACCACACGTCGGATCACCAATTCATCCTGGAACGGAATCCCCACGGCCTGCAGATGACGAGCAGCAGCATCGTCGGGTCCCAGGGTGAACAGGGCCTCTACCTCGGCGTCATCAGCCCCATGGCGGATCACGTCAGGACTCGCTCGCCCTCCCAGGAGCAACCCAATAGCGTCGACTAGGATGGATTTCCCGGCGCCAGTTTCCCCAGTAAGTACATTGAGTCCCGGACCGAGTTCCAGCTCAAGCTGGTCGATGAGAACAAAGTTGCGGACACGGAGAGTCGAGAGCATGAGCTTGAATGAAACGAAGGGAGGCTTACCACGAGGAACCCATTGTCCAAGAGAGGACGTGCAGTATTCTGGAGGAGGAGGGTAAAGAAGGAACTTTCTTGAAAAAAATCAGCATATTACAGGTCGGTAACGGATATGCTGTTTGACCGTGGCAGGGCCGTTTCGATACTGTGCGCTGGGTAGGAGCCAACGGGCTTGACAAGATCCCCCTTGCGGGGTTGTCACCTGGGGCTCCCACCTCTGCCCATCTCCCCTCGCCCTCCCCAAGGAATTCCATGGCGGCACGCTCTGAGCGAAGCTCCGCAAAACCCAAGGCCCTCTCAAGAGCCACCCCAGCGCCTCTCTCCCAACCCTCCGGCAAGAAGACGGC
>JANWXX010000650.1 GCA_025057345.1 Polyangiaceae bacterium
CCTCGTAGCGCTCGCGCTTCTTGAGGCGGCGATCCTCCAGCGGTGGGACGTGGGCCCAGGTCACGTTCGAGGGCTGGAAGTTCGGGCTGGGCCGGAGCAGGTGGGCCCGGAGGCCGCCGAGGGCGGTGGTCTCCGGCGGCGGCAGGATGGCCTCTCCGCGGAGGCGCTGGGCCAGGAACAAGGCGCAAAGAAAGCCGCCGGCGGCGCTCTCGACGTAGCCCTCGACGCCGGTGATCTGCCCGGCGAGGAACACCCCGGGGCAGGCGCGGAGCTGCATCGTCTCGTCGAGGGCGACGGGGGCGTGGACGAAGGTGTTGCGGTGGACGCTGCCGAAGCGCTGGATCTCGACGTTCTCCAGGCCCGGGATCAGGCGGAAGACCCGCTGCTGCTCGCCGTAGGTCATGCGGGTCTGGAAGCCCACCAGGTTGTAAGCAGAGCCGTGGGCGTCCTCGGGGCGGAGCTGGACGACGGCGTAAGGACGGCGGCCCGTACGCGGATCGATGAGCCCCACCGGCTTCATGGGCCCGAAAGCGAGGGTCTGCTCGCCGCGCTCCGCCATCACCTCGATGGGCAGGCACCCCTCGAAGTAACGTATCTGCTCGAAGTCCCGGGGTTTGACCTTCTCGGCCCCCACGACCGCCGCGACAAAGGCCCTGTATTGCTCCTCGTCGAAGGGGCAATTGACGTAGGCCTCGTCGTCCCCCTCCTTGCTCCCCTTGCCGTAGCGGGATTGCTTGAACACTCGCTCCCAGTTGATAGAGTCGGCGCTAACGATGGGCGCGATGGCGTCGTAGTAGGCCAGGTGCTCAGAGCCCACCACCCGGGCTAGATCTTCCGCCAAAGCGTCGCCAGTGAGAGGCCCCGTCGCCAGGATCACCGGGCGTGCCTTGGGGATCCTCTGCACCTCCTCACACCGCAGCTCGATACCCGGGTGAGATCGGATGGCGGCCGTCATCTCCTCACTGAAGCGCTCCCGGTCCACAGCGAGCGCGCCGCCGGCGGGGACTCGAGTACGGTCCGCGATCTCCATCACCAGCGAGCCTGCACGACGGAGCTCTTCCTTGAGCAGCCCGACCGCATTGCTGAGGGACGCGCCTCGCATGGAGTTGGAGCACACCAGCTCCGCCAGCCCATGCCCGGTCTGAGCGGGGGTACGTTTTCTCGGTTTCTGCTCCACGAGGATCACACGAAACCCTCGTCGGGCGAGCTGCATGGCAGCCTCACACCCTGCCAGGCCACCACCGATCACCGTGACCTCGATCTGCATCGTAGGCGGAGCCTAGCACCAAAAACGCGACAGGACCGTGCAAGTGTCAAGCTCCAACAGCCATGCCTAGAAGCGCCAAGAACACCAGGTGATGAAGCTCTCAGCCATGTCTTTACAGAGCCGTCTATCCATGGGGAACCTCCCTCCCAGTACCGTAGCCAGCGCTGCGATCTACCGGTATTCTGCACGTTCATGCACCACACCGCCCTGTTCATCCTTCTCCTAGGACAGGGAGGGGACCGTAGCCAGACAGCTGGGAGCCACTAGGGGCAATCCGGAGCCTCCGGACAGGCTGGAGGCGAGAACCCGGGGGCCGGAGCGGGGGGATTTCCCCTGGGAACGGGGGCTCCATAGCAGGGACCAACGGGAATGGAGCCGCAGGAACGGGTGGCGATGCAGGACAGGCAGTGGACGGTGGTGTCGCAGGAGGCAACGTAGCTGGATCTGGCGGTGGAGG
>JANWXX010000651.1 GCA_025057345.1 Polyangiaceae bacterium
CGGGGTGGAGCTGATTGCATTGGATCTACCAGGAGCTTTTGACCGAGCCTGGATCTATGGCCACGATGGTGTTGACTACCCGGATAATCCAGAGCGCTTTGCTCTGTTCTGCCGGGCAGCAGCGGAGGTCGTGCTCCAGAGAGCATCCGCCGGGTCGCCGTTTTCGGTGGTGCATGCCCACGACTGGCCCTCGGCGCTGACCCTCTACTTTCTTCGGAAGAATGTCACCGAGTGTCCAGGGTTGGTGTTGGGTTTGCACAACGTCGCTTACCAGGGCATCGTTCCTCGGGATCGCCTCCCCGGGCTGGGGATTGACTGGGATGATTTTCACATGGAGGGGGTTGAGTTCTTCGGCCAGGTGAACCTGCTCAAGGCGGGGATTCTCGCTGCGGATGCGCTAATCACGGTGAGCGAGACGTATGCCCGGGAGATCCAGACACCTGAGCACGGTCACCGGTTGGAAGGGCTGTTCCGGGCCCGCAGCAGTGTGCTCACCGGGATCGTCAACGGTGTGGACGCAAGTGTGTGGAATCCCGCAACGGACCCGGCTCTAGCAGGTCGTTATGATGTGGAGGACATTACCAACAAGGCTCGATGTAAGGGAGCTTTGCTGGCGGAGCTCGGCTTTGAGTTGGGCTCGGGCCGACCCCTGGCGATCTTCGTCGGCAGGCTGACTTACCAGAAAGGGGTTGACCTGCTTCTGGGGGCCCTTCCGAAGTTGCTAGCCGCAGAGTTCCAGGTGGCTATTGCTGGAGATGGGGATCCGCCGCTGGTCGAGGCGCTCCGGGCTGCAGCTACCAAAAATAAAGATCAAGTGGCCTTTCGACAGGCCGCAAGCGAGGCGCTGGTGCATCGCCTCTTTGCCGGAGCCGATGTGGTGCTGATTCCATCGCGCTACGAGCCTTGTGGCCTAGTACAGCTCTACGCCCAACGCTATGGGGCGCTACCGGTGGCCCATGCGGTCGGTGGTCTCTGCGATACCATCGTGGATTGCGATACAGAGCTGGAAACTGGGACAGGGTTCCTGTTCAGCGACGCCTCGGTGGTGGGGTTGGTGGGAGCAGCGCAGAGGGCCAGGGCTGCCTACGATTCACCACGGTGGCGCAGCCTGGTGCGTCGGGTGATGCGCCTAGATCGCGGGTGGGAGCGTCCCACCCGCCGCTACGAGTATGTCTACCGGCAGATCCTTGGCTGAATCAGGCTCGTCCGTGCATCCAGCGCTTGAGTAGGGGGGTAAGCGCGAGGAGCACTAGTGCCGGTCCAATGGAGCTGACCACCAGGAACCCATAGATCGGGATCTTCTCGTGCTCCAGGATGCCCTCCAAAACGCCTGCCAGGTAGTTGGCCACTGCCGAGGAGGTGAACCAAAGCCCCATCGCCAAGGAAACCACGCGCGCAGGAGCCAGCTTGGTGACCATGGATAGGCCGATGGGGGAGAGGCAGAGTTCTCCGACCGTATGGATGGTGTAGACCGCCACCAGCCACGCCGGCGAAACCCTGGCCCCCGCGGTGGCCCCCTGCTGACCAATGTACATCACCACGAAGCCAAGGCCGAGGATAATCATCCCGAGGGCCATTTTGGTGGGTGTGGAGGTACGGAGGGGGCCCGAATCCAGCTTCAGCCAAAGCTTAGAGAACCAGGGGCCCAAGGCCACGATCAGCAGAGGGTTGATCGCTTGGAATTGGGCTGCAGGTAGTTCGTACCGGCCCGTTTT
>JANWXX010000652.1 GCA_025057345.1 Polyangiaceae bacterium
CGTCAAATGCCGGCTCCCCTACTGCTATTGCCGACTTTTCCTCGACAGGATAGCTCATGCGTCCCCTCTTGCTCTCACAGCGACGGTTCGAGGAGGCGTACTCCTGCTCCTGCACCGAACCCTTTGAAGATCCAGCAATTTTGACCCTCCGGCAGGAGCTGTCGCCGCAGGAAGGGAGCCCGGCGTGGCAAGACCTTGCCGTCGTGAAAAAGGAACCGTGCCTCCAACACCAGCCCATCAAGGAGCGCAGCTCTCCGAAGCGTAGTTTCTTCAGCAGCACTCCGGGCAATGCGGATCGCATCTGCCACCGCCGCCATCCGCTCGGACCGCTCCGTCTGCGCCACAGTGCGGTAGGCAAGGGGCTCGACCTGCACCCTGTACTGAGAGAGTCTAGGAAGCAGAGGGAGCGCATCGTCCACGCGCTTGCGCTTGAGTACATCGCGGCTTCGGGCGATTGCTTCGAAGCTGTAGGGGGCTACTGCATCCCGGGAGGGCTCATCCAGGGAGGTAAGGAGCAAGGCGAGCCTGCGTTGCTGCTCTAGGAGAGCCGCACGGATTTCCGGGGGGACATCCTCCGGCTCGCGAACAGGCAGGAATGAACATGGAGGTACATCACCGCGATGTGCCTTGCGGGATCGGCCCAGCTCCTTTTCCAACTCGACGAAGGGAGGAAAGAGGGCATCTCGCTCAATGACTACGGGGACTGCACCACGCCGCTCACAGAGCAAGTCGAGGAGGTGGAATACGGCATCAGGGACAGGGTGTGCATGAGTATCGAAGTAGAAGTCTCCTTCGTGGATACCTCCTGCAATATGGACCATCCCTACATGTTCCAGAGGAAAATTGAGGAGGACTTGGATGGGATCCAGGCCCTCGTTGAGGGCGTTGGCGTACAGGTTGCCGAGGTCGAGGAGGAGGTCGCAGCCAGTAGCTTCGACGATAGCGGTGTAGAAATCGGCTTCTCCCATGGAGTCATTGGGCCAGCGGAAAGTCCACGCAACGTTCTCCAGCAGCAACGGAACCTCCGGGAGAAGGCGCCGGAAGCGAGCTACGTTGCGGGCCACGACCTTAACCGCATCGGGGGTGTAGGGGAGTGGGGTAAGATGGCCGATCTCGCGGTTCCCTCCACGAACAAAGGCAGCATGCTCGGTAATGAGCGGGGCACGGAGTTCGCGGATCAGGTCGCCGACCCGGCGGGCACGGTCCTCCTCAATGCCGTCGGCACTACCGAGGGACATTTTGATTCCGTGGGGGATCACCGGCCATAGCTCGGCCATTGCTGCGGCCTCACGCCGAGCCTGGGGGGAAGCGAAGCATGCCTCGACCACCGTTTCAATGAAGTCCACGGAGTGAGGGTGAAGCAGCAGGTCGGCACTCAGCTCATTCCGAAGCCCCAACCCCACCCCACTCACCCGCATCCCTCGCGCTGATGCCATCAGGTTTCCCTCAGGACGCGCATGGCAGCGTTATGGCCCGCAGCGCCGATGACGGAGCCCGCTGGGTGGCACCCTGCACTGCAGGAGTAAAGCCCCGGAATCGGCGTAGCGTAGGGCAATCGGTCAGCGAAGCCCAAGCCGTTGTCGATATGGTGGATGTGACCACGGTGGATGCCAAAGTGGCGCTCGATCTTGGGCGGTGTGAGGGGAAAGGTATCGACCACCAAGTCGGAGGTCCCTGGAGCGAAGCGGTCG
>JANWXX010000653.1 GCA_025057345.1 Polyangiaceae bacterium
GGCAAGCTGACGTAGCAGGCGAAGGAGATCTGGAGGGATGGGGGGGGTAGGCTCGGTAGAAGCTTCGGGCAGGCCAGCAAGCTGGAGCGCCAACGACAACCAATCACGTGGCTGCTCCGGGAGTTCAACAAGGGGGCAATCCTTGGGGAGACCAGCAGCAGCGCGAGCTTCCTCCAGGGCCTCCCGCAGTCCACCGAGCCGATCCACGAGGCGACGTTCCCGAGCCTGCTCCCCTGTCCACACCTTGCCACGGGCCACCGCGTCCACCTCCGCAGCCGACAAGTGGCGCCCTCGGGCCACCCGGTCGATGAACAGGTCGTAGAATTGCTTGACCTTGCGCCCTAGCTCTTGTCGCTCCTCTTGGGTGAACGGACGAAAGATCGATTCGGCGTCCGCTCGGGGTGCCGTACGATAGGTCACCCAATTCACTCCCAGCTTCTGCCCCAGACCTTCCAGGTCAATCTTGCCGTAGTAGATACCAATACTCCCGGTGATGGTGCTCCGGTTGGCGAAAATGCTGTTGGCCGCCGAGGCAACATAGTAGCCAGCACTGGCTGCTGTCCCTCCCATGCTGGCAATCACTGGCTTCACCCGGGTGGTGAGCACCACTTCACGCCAGAGCACATCCGCAGCCAGTGAGGAACCCCCCGGCGTCTCCAACCGCAGTACCACCGCCTTCACGCGGCTATCTTCCCGTGCCTGCTTCAATGCAGCAGCGACGGTGTAGCTCCCTGCGATCCGGTTGCCCACGAGCGGTAGGGTCCGGCTCCGCCCATCCATCATGTCCCCGTCAAGGTAGACGATGGCCACCCGATCCCGGCTCCCCATAACCTCGGACGGATGCGCCGCCAACGCAGGTGACGCCTCAACTGGGATCAGCGGAATACGCCTCCCCTCGACCTCTGCAACCAAACCATCCAGCTCGTCGTCATGAGCTACTCCGTCGATGAGTCCTGCAGCTCTCGCTTCCTGAGCAGTGAAGGGCCCCCGGGCCACCCGGTCCTTCAGCTCCGGCAGCGAGATCCTTCGCCCCCCACCAAGGTCGTGGAGGATCGTCTTCTCCAGCTCTCGCAGCGTTTCCTGGTGGTCCGCCGACGCGGTGGGGGAAGGCCCCACAAGGAATTGCTCTGGTGCAGTCTTGTGCTCCGCTACACGGACGAACTCTGCACGTACCCCCAACTTCCCCAGCAGCCCTCCGAAGTAGACATATTGGCTCTTGAGCCCTGCAAACCGCACCCCTCCTGCTGGCAGCGTGTAGATCCGATCCGCCTGAGAGCATACATGGAGTGCTCGAACCCCCGCGTCTTCCAAGTGGCAAACCACCTTCTTCCCTCGAGAACGGAGCATTCTCAGCGCATCCCCCAGTTCCTCCGCGTGGGCTGTCGACCCCGCTGGTTCCGCTTTCAGATGCAGCAATACCCCGCCCACCTCCCGGCTCGCTGCTAGTCTCCAGAGCCCCTGCAACAGCTTCACGTGCCCTCTCGGCGTAGGCGATCCCTCCAGCCGGATCTTTACGTAATGCTTTGGTGCCTCCACCCCCCCATCCAGAAATTGCCTCCACGCCACCCCAGCGAAGTATCCGGACCTCGCCCCTGTCCACCCCCCCCCCCCCCCCGCCCCCAACCCCCCCCCCACCACCACCCCCCACAAAGCCCGAAGGGGGCGCCACCCCCCCACACCC
>JANWXX010000654.1 GCA_025057345.1 Polyangiaceae bacterium
TTGTCCTTGGATGTGGCCATCGGAGGGTAACAGCCCGATATTCCTCAACATTCCTGGGTGGGTGCGTAACCCCTAATGTTTTCGTCACTCTCCCCGCCACAGGCCCACACCATCACGCCTAGAAGCCAGAGCCTTCGCATTCTTTCATAGTGCCTGACCCACCAGCTTCGTTCACCCCTTTTTTTCTGAAGAATCACCGAAACCGGACCGACCCCCACCCTACCCGCCGGGAGGCACTTCACCGGGCCAGATCCAGCCAGCGCCCCTCTGCGCTTAGACGGAACGAAGCGGCCCGTGGAGAAAGGGCAGCCACCTGAGCTTCGTGAAAGAGGGGGATCACAGGCAGCTCGGCCATCATCCTCCGAAGAGCGGCCCGGTAGTGATGGCGGCGGTGGCTCCGGTCGGGTATGCGGGCGGCTTCCTCCAAGAGGGCATCCACCTGAGGAGAGGCATAGCGTGCCCGGTTCGCCCCTCCCCGACCCGGCGCAGGGATCGAAGCGGAGTGAAAGAACCAGCGGAGCAGATTTGGCTCGGTAACCTCGGGAATTTGAAGTATCGCCAGCTCAAAATCACCGGCAGAGAGCCGATGGAGCATGACACCGAGATCGAGGGGGAGAAGCTCCACGGACAACCCTGCATCCTCCAGCATCTGCGCTACGGCACGTGCCATAGTCACTCGTTGCCGATCGGTCGAGCACAACAGGGTCACCCGCTGCACACCTGCGGTCTTGAACACACTCCGTGCAGCTCCAGGGTCAAAGGCGAGCACATCCGCCCCCGAAGAGCAGTCTCCTTCGTCATCCCTACAGACCCAGGACTCCGGGGGTAGCAGCGATTGGGCCACTCGAGCGTGACCTCCCAAGAGCGTTCGAGCCAGACGCTCCCGATCCAAGGCCTGACCCAGGGCACGGCGGACCTCCAGGGATGCGAGCCCAGGGCGCTGGTTATGGATCAGCAGGTACGTCAGGTTGGCCCCAGGGCGATCGCTTACCAAGGCCCCATGAGCTACAAGAGCCTCCAGCATGGGAGGGGATATCGCGTTGGGAACTATATCGGCACGCCCGGCGAGCAGCCGCGTGGCGCGGGCTGTCTCGTCCCGTACAACTCGAACTACGACGCTGCGGGGAGGACGAGGGAGGGGACTCCCCTCACGAGGCAGGAGTCGGATCTCGCTCTCCGAAGCGTACTCCAGGGCAAAAGGACCGAGGGAATCGAGGGGAGAGCCGGGGGGGAGCGCAGCCTGATCTCGACGGAGGATAGGGAGTTCCAAGTCGGTGAGCAGGGTGGCGCGGGGCTCTTGCAGGACGAGGCGAAGGGCAAGAGGTCCGCGGGACTCGCAGCGCGCGAGGGCGGCAACCAGCCCTCGGTGGGGCGAGGCAAGGTGCTCAGAGCGCAAGGCATCGAGGGTAGCGCAGACGTCTACCGCCTCCAAGGGAGCCCCGGAAGCGAAACGCAGGCCAGGACGAAGGGCGAGATCGAGGGTCAGGTTGCCCTCCCAAGTCCAGCGTTCCGCAAGGTAAGGGAGGGGTTCCAGAGAGTCATCGTCGAGGCGAACCAACCCTGCGTGAATCAACCTGGAAACCCGCATACCGATGGCATCGGTGGTAAAGCGAGGGTCGAGGGTGGCAGGTGCAGCAGGGACGAGAACCTCCCAGGAGTTGTCTGAGGA
>JANWXX010000655.1 GCA_025057345.1 Polyangiaceae bacterium
AGCCGATCAGCGGCTTCCTCGGGAGGGACATCCGGAACTTCCGGATAGCATCATACGTGAAGGACAGGCTCTCTACATCGATCTCCCCGATGAGTGCATCGATGGCGGCAACGTCGGTTAGGGGGCGTTCAACACGGGGCCCCTCGTCACCAGGGAAGGAGATGGGGAGGCCCATGGGCTCCAGCACCAGGAGGATATCGGCGAAGATGATTCCTGCATCGACACCGAGCTGCTCGACCGCCATGACGGTGACCTCCGCGGCCAGGTCCGGGGTCTTGCAGAGATCCAGGAAGCTTACCTTTTCCCGGATGGCACGGTACTCAGGCTGGTAGCGACCTGCCTGGCGCATCAGCCAAACGGGGGTATACGGGACCGGCTTGCCCTGGCAAGCGCGGAGGAAGACAGACTCGGAAGGGTCGCCGGGCATGGGCGAACCTTCCGAGATTAGCGACCGGTACGCAAGATCTCCTGAGAGATGTTCGGTAGCTGTGGCATCACAAGGGTCGTGAATGAGTGCATTGGTATCCTCCTCTCTGCCCACGGCACCGTAGAGAACCTCGACGACCTGCCCGCCTTCCTTGCTCGGATCCGCCGCGGACGCCCCGTACCCCAAGCGCTTGTCGAGGAAACCCGGCACCGCTATCAGCTCATCGGAGGCTCACCCCTGCTGCGCACCACGCGGGAAGTGGCTCGGAAGCTGGCTGAGGTCACGGAGCTACCGGTTTTCGTTGGTATGCGCCTCTGGGAGCCCTCGCTGCAGCAAGCCATCACCGAGGCCCGGGACGCTGGAGTGACGCGTTTGATCTCGCTCCCGTTGGCTCCTCAAAGTGTACAAGTTTACCACCAAGCGGCCCGGGAGGCAGCAGCGGAAGTCCCTGAGGCCCCGGCGCTGATCGAGATCCCGAGTTGGGGGGAGGCGCCTGCGCTGATCGACGCTTTTGTGGGTGTGATCCGCGAGGCGCTAGCCCGCTTCCCTGAGAGTGAGCGGGATGAGGTGGAGCTGGTTCTGTCCGCCCACAGCCTACCGCTCCGAGTGATCGCTGCGGGAGACCCTTACGAAAAACAGTTCCGAGCGATGGCGGCGGCGGTGGCGGCGCGCTTCCGGAATCCGAGTCGCGTGGCCTTCCAGAGCCAGGGCTACGATGGGGGCGAGTGGCTGGGGCCGGATCTTCGAAGCACGTTCTCCTCCCTGGTCGCGCAGGGAAAGAAGAGTGTGGTGGTGGCTGCTATCGGATTCCTCGGGGACCATGTGGAAACCCTCTACGACCTAGACATCGAGGCGAAGCGCCTGGCGGAGGAGGCGGGGCTATGGCGTTATGAGCGAGCGCCTAGCTTGAACGCACGGGATAGCTTCGTGACTGCACTGGCTCGTGTTGCCACGACGCTTGCTCCATCTTTCAACGGTCTTGTGAGAAACCGTGGGCAGGCACTCAACTCTGGGATTTCTTGAGGAGGTCCGCGAGGGTACCGAACTTAGCTTCCCTGGTGAGGCTTTGGCGGTACTCGTTGTAAGCGGCCTTTTCGGTTTCGTCACGGAGAGCTTTGATGCTGAGCTTGGCCTCGCCCCGCTTGGAGTCGACTTCGAGCACCTTGACCTCATGCTCCGAACCTATAGGGAACTGCTTACGGAGGTCGGTGCCGCGGGGGGTTCCGGTATGGCC
>JANWXX010000656.1 GCA_025057345.1 Polyangiaceae bacterium
TCCGCTGCTGCTTCGACGAGTACCCCAACTGAGTGGATGAGCAGATCCCTCCGCTGACCCTCCCTGGCGCCCTTGAGCCCAACGCAGAGCGTTTTCTCGCTCCCTTCTACCTCCTTGACCCCATGGGCCGTCGTACCCACCTCTGGGCCTGGCTTCGCTGCACCCAGGGGGATCCCTCCTTGCTCTGGTCTTCCTGCCCCCGCGGCGACTGGCTCATCTGGTGGCTTGCCCTACTACGAACCCCTCCCCCTCTCCTTATTCGTGCCTGCTGCGAGTGCCTTCGTATGGCGGAGGTAGGGCTCCCTCTTTGCCTGGATGCCCCCCGGCGCCTGCTGGGTGCTGCTCTCTCCTGGACGGACCTTCAGGACGAGAATTCCCCAGGCCGCCTCGCCTTCCGCGACTGTGTCCTCCTGGCAGAGGACGAAGCTCTCCCTCCTGCATTCCGATCCGCTGCCCGTGCTGTCGTTTGGTTCGGCCGCTACCTTTCGGAATCCTCGGGGTCGCGAATGGGGGAAGAAGCCCATCAGATTGCCCTCTCGCTCTGGTATGCTGCCGCTGCCATCGCTACGGAGGTCAACCCGGGAGAACCCCTCGGTGCTCCCTGGTGGTGCCGCTGTCACGAAGCGGCTCTGAGGCGCTTTGCGGAGGTGATCCGCAGCTACATCGAACCTGGAACAATCCCAGGATTTACCCTTGTCCCTTTACCCACGCTGCCTGCGCCGGATCTCTTGGCGTGCTGCATCCAGGTTCTCCTCGGCAGAACGTCGTTCTTCTCCACTGAGCCTGGGAAGCCCCCGAGTGTAGTGCACCACCGCGCGTTGCAAGTTGTCGAGTCGATCGCCTTGCTTACGCCGTTGGTAGGCGAGGCCAAGGCGGTATTGGGTTGTCCCGTACTCCGGCGAGTCGGTGGGCAATACCTCTTCTGCTTCATGAAGTGTGGCGATGGCTCGTTCTAGGGTGGCACTTCGATCCATTACGTCGCGCTCGAGCAGCGCTTGCCCCAGAGCCAATTTGAGGAGCCCCCAATCTAGCAGATTCTGCTCTCGGGAGAGCACTTGGAGCCCTGCGGTGAATGCTTCTATGGCCAATTGATTGTTTTCGCTCCGAGTGCCACTGTGGCGCTGCCGAAGGGTATTTCCCAGGTCAAGCTGGACCGAGGCCCAGAGCTCCGGCTGGGCTGTCGGCGAGAGTACCCGGAGCGCAGCACGGAATGCCCCAATGGCTGCCTCTGAGTGTTCCTTCCGAGAGCCAGAACTACGCTTAAGGTGGATGTTGCCTAGAAGCTTATGAGCACGTCCCAGCAGCTCTGGGTGGGTGCGAGCATCGATGAGGAAAAGGGCCGACTCTACTAGTTGGAGTGCTTCCTTCTGGTTTCGCTCTCGATCGCCGGCAACCCGGTCGGAGAACGCCGCAGCTAGCGCCAGCGTAAGCTTGGCTCGGGGGAGGGGAGGGAGTGAGGCTCCCAGCGTAAGGCTTGCTTTTTCTAGGAGCTGCAACGCATCCTCTGCTTCTGCTGGGAGCGCATTGGGTCGGAAGCCTTTGCGATCGGCCAGCAGCATGGCAACTCCGCATGCACTTCGTTGCTCGTCGCGGGTGCCCTGATTCTCCAGTTGCTCCAGCCATGCCAGCAGTGCTGGAGC
>JANWXX010000657.1 GCA_025057345.1 Polyangiaceae bacterium
GATGCGGCCGACAAAGGGAGAGATGAGGGTAACGCCAGCCTCGGCGCAGGCCACTGCCTGGTGGAAGCCGAAGAGCAGCGTAAGGTTGCAGTGGATGCCTTCCCTCTCTAGGATCTCTGCAGCTCGGATCCCCTCCCAAGTTGCGGCAATCTTGATCAACACTCGGTCGCGACTCGCTCCTGCGGCCTCGTACTGCTTGATGAGGTAACGAGCCTTATCCACCGTCCCCTGGAGGTCATAGGAAAGGCGCGCGTCTACCTCCGTGGACACCCTCCCCGGGACAATCTCCAGAATCTGGAGGCCAAATTCCACTGCGAGCCGGTCGATAGCCGCCTTGATCACGGCATCTCCACCTCCGGGAGCTTCTCGCTGAGCCCACCGCAGCGCTCCGTCGACGATCCCCTGATACTCGGGCATCTGGGCCGCCGCCGTGATCAGCGACGGGTTGGTAGTGGCATCGCGGGGCCTGAACTTCTTGATCGAGTGGATATCGCCGCTGTCGGCAACCACTACAGTCATCTTTCCCAGTTGTTCCAAGAGATTAGCCAAGGCATCCTCCTTCGGCCGTGTTCGTTAGACAAGGCCAGTTAGGAGCCTACCAGCCTCCTTCCTCCAGGGCTCCTCCGAAATGTCCCGCTTCTTCGAAAAACCAATCGCGTCCTTCCGTTGACAGCCCCTCCGAATGAGGTCACCGTCCCTTCCATGCTCCCTCGCTTCTGGTTTCTCTTGATCCTGGGTTTTTCTTCCTTCGGATCCATCGCTTGCGGCAGCAACGAGGCCAGCTCTCCACCGAGTCAGTTGCTCAAAGGGGGGGCTAGCGGCCAGAGTAGCCAAGGAGGGAAGGGAGGGGACGGAGGAACTCCTGAAGGGGGGGCGGGAGGCTCCGATGCAGGCTCATCTTCCGGTGGGAGCCTCCCCAAAGGAGAAGGAGGGGGCGGGCTCTCCGGGTCCGGAGGTTCCGGAGGGGCCGCCTGTGTGAACAATCCACCGGAGCTTCCTGCCTGCAGCGACGCGACCGGGTGCCAGGCCTGCCTTTGCGACAAATGCACGGACGCATGGGAAGCATGCATGAACGATTCGGCGTGCAAACAAGCCGTCGCCTGCGTCGCCGCCGGTTGTAGCCTCTCGTTGTGCGCTACCCTCACCAGCGGCGAAGTGAGCCTAGCCCGTGCCGAGGCCATTGAGGATTGTCGCGCCAACAAGCAGAAGTGCCGCAGTGCCTGCTTCGATGGTGAGGGTGGCAACAGTGGTTCGTCAGCAGGTTCTGGCGGTAGCGGCGGCTCTTTCGCAGGGGAAGGTGGTGAGGGGGGGGCCAGTGGAGAAGGAGGAATCGGGGGCTCACCGGTCACCAAACCCACTTGTTGCGAAGTGAGTTCAGCCCCCGGCTGTAGCGGCAAAGCAGCCAATTCACTAACCCCCGACGAGAAGAGCGTGCAGACCTGCGTCTGTGCCGAGGATGAACACTGCTGCACCAAGGGTTGGGACGAGGTCTGCGTCTGGGAGGTCGCGGAATTCGGCTGCGGCCCCGCCTGTCCGGCAGGTGGGGCCGGAGGCAGCGCTGGGGCAGGAGGTGCCGGGGGGATTGCAGGTACAAGCGGAGCTGGAGGAAATGGGGGGGGCGGCACTGGAGGGGT
>JANWXX010000658.1 GCA_025057345.1 Polyangiaceae bacterium
AAGCTGGTTCCCCGTATGGGGATTGAAACCCCTTCAAGACCGCGCTCACTTCTGTCGGACGTGGGTACACAGCAAAAGCTGGTTCCCCGTATGGGGATTGAAACCTTTACGATCGTGCCGATTTCTGATGGTCTCGGGTACATACAGCAAAAGCTGGTTCCCCGTATGGGGATTGAAACAGCGCCACCGTCTCGGCCCGCCTATCCTGGCACCCAACACAGCAAAAGCTGGTTCCCCGTATGGGGATTGAAACCACAAAGTCGGACAGCGTATCCTGGCTGTACAGCCCCCATACAGCAAAAGCTGGTTCCCCGTATGGGGATTGAAACCCCTGGCTGTCCTAGTAGGATGTAGGACAGGGGGGGAGCAGCAAAAGCTGGTTCCCCGTATGGGGATTGAAACGGTGCCAGAGCGTAGGTCGGCGTCCGCAGGGGTTTTGGTCAGCAAAAGCTGGTTCCCCGTATGGGGATTGAAACACAAATGCCGTGAGCGTCTCGGTGGAGTAGACGCCCCACAGCAAAAGCTGGTTCCCCGTATGGGGATTGAAACCTCGTTATCCAATCGTAGAGTTGCACGTTGAGCTCGTGCTCAGCAAAAGCTGGTTCCCCGTATGGGGATTGAAACCTCCGGGGTTTTTCGGTGAAAACCTCCCTGGGGAACCAGCAGCAAAAGCTGGTTCCCCGTATGGGGATTGAAACGGGCGGGGGCGGGGGTGGCGGTGATGATCAGGGTGGTCATCAGCAGCAAAAGCTGGTTCCCCGTATGGGGATTGAAACGTGGAGTTCACCTGGTCTGATGACCTGGAGACCATCACAGCAAAAGCTGGTTCCCCGTATGGGGATTGAAACCCCCCTTCGCGCTTCATCGTCATCGCGATACCCCGCTTCACAGCAAAAGCTGGTTCCCCGTATGGGGATTGAAACCCGGAGGACCTCTTCCTTATCATCGGTCCATGTAACCAGCAAAAGCTGGTTCCCCGTATGGGGATTGAAACGTAGATAGGTCTGCAGCAGCACGTCGTGGCTGGATCACCAGCAAAAGCTGGTTCCCCGTATGGGGATTGAAACTTTGCAAGCCAACTCGGTGATCTTCCTCATGGTCTTCTCCAGCAAAAGCTGGTTCCCCGTATGGGGATTGAAACGGCAGGTACCTCCCTCCCCCTCCCCACCTGCTTGGCGTTCAGCAAAAGCTGGTTCCCCGTATGGGGATTGAAACAGCCACGGGAGGAGGATTTTACACACACATTCCAACCCCTCCAGCAAAAGCTGGTTCCCCGTATGGGGATTGAAACACAACCACGACAGCGGGGACCGATGCCAGCCCGGCGAGACCAGCAAAAGCTGGTTCCCCGTATGGGGATTGAAACACGGTTCGACCCGACGATACCTCCGCAGACTTTCGCAAACAGCAAAAGCTGGTTCCCCGTATGGGGATTGAAACAAAATCGCTCGGCCTAGGGTACATAACTACCTCCTTGGGGCAGCAAAAGCTGGTTCCCCGTATGGGGATTGAAACCCAGGCTACCTCCTGGTCATCCTCGCTGAACCCGAGGGCAGCAAAAGCTGGTTCCCCGTATGGGGATTGAAACTGTCCAACAATGGGATCTTCACATCAACCGTCTCTTCAATCCAGCA
>JANWXX010000659.1 GCA_025057345.1 Polyangiaceae bacterium
CCCAGCGCATCCCCCCACACCGGAGGAGCTCCAAGAGAAGGTGCTCGATCTCTACCGTCGGGATCGCAAGCTAGACAGCAAGAGCAAGCCTCGTTTTGACCTAGCGACAGACGTAGCAGAGGACCGGCAAAACGAGCGGATTCTCGTATTTGGCCGGGAGCTTGTGGTCTTTGGCAAAGGGTTCTTGGGAGGCCAAGGCTACACAGCGATGAGCATGGGCTTTGCGGATCCGAAGGACGTAGCCGACGTCACCACCCGAGATCTCAATGGAGACGGCAAGGCGGAGATCCTGGTGCGTGGCGTCCAACGGATCGACGCCCCACCCGACATGGGCAAGGGCAAGCTCGAACGAGAGCTGCTCCTGATTTATACCGTCCAGGGAGATAAACTGGCACGCATCGCAGCCATCGAAACCGGAATCCGCTTCGCGGACAAACGCATCGTCTCCACCGTGGCCTTCCTCCCTACCGATCGAGGACTCGATCTCCAACTTGGTCCCGGGCACGCTGTCGGCTGGGATCAAACCACCTTCCCCTTCCGCCAAGAGAACGCCCCTATCAACGGCATCGAACCCCTGACTTTGCCCTGGTCTTCCCCCGTGCGCCTACGCTGGGGTTCCTCGGGCTACGCTCGCGGAAGCGAGCGCTGAAGCAAGGACCCTCCGCGTGGCATCAGAGCGCCTCGCCGCACAAGAACGCAGAGGTACAACCCGCTCGGCTCCTACCGTAAGCCTCCTCCTTTCGCTAGGCTCTGGTCATGCCTTCTGCGGCGTATCCTCGTTCGAAGAACCTCCTACCGGTGGATCAGCTCCTCGTCGCCCCTGACTCGGGCTTCGAGATCCTCGACGGAAAAGTCTACGAAGTGACCCCCGCGGAAGAACCCCATGCCCTCCTCAACAGCAAGCTTGCGGCGCTACTTGAAGCCTACATCTCTCCCCATTTCAACGCCGCCGTGGACATGCTCACCCGCACCGACCGCTTGAGCAACTTCGCCCCGGATGCCAGCGTCTACCCTGCAGCTCGCGATCCAGAGACGGGCGGCCGACAGCTTGAGCACCTCGCTTTCGAAATCGTCAGCACCGAATCCCTGAGCCATGCGGCAACCAAGGCCGCCAAGCTCCACCAACGGGGCGTACGCCGAATCTTCGCCCTGGATGTGGAGCGGCAGCGCGTCCTGGAGTGGTCGCCCAGAAAGAAGGCCTGGCGCGCCCACAAACCCACCAGCAAGATAGTTGACCCTTGCTTCGCCCTCCCCCTGCCTGTCGAAGCTCTCTGCTCAGCGGCCAAGGCCGACGATGCGGTAGCTGCAGCGTTGCTAGCCAAGAAGAACACGGTGCTGATCTCTGCATTGCAGAAGGCAGAGGCCCGGGGAAACGCCAAGGGATTGCTTCGCGGCAGGACCGAGGGAGTAGCGGAAGGTTTCGCCCAAGGTGAGGCCAAAGGACGCGCCGAAGGACGTGCCGAGGGACGTGCCGAGGGACGTGCTGAGGGGCTTGCCGAGGGGGAGGCCAAGGGGCGCGCCGAGGCGGTGCTGCTTCTGCTTTCCAACCGAGGATTGGTCCCTACCAAGGACCAGGCAGCGCAGATCCGAGCCTGCTCCGACGTGGCCAAGTTGAACGGCTGGCTCCT
>JANWXX010000065.1 GCA_025057345.1 Polyangiaceae bacterium
GATGCTACGCTGCAACCTTCAGACACGCCACGCCTACTCCAGCCAGCCGTGCGGTTGTCCCCTTGGCCCTCCTTATCCCCCCCGAACCTCCCTAGGAACTGAACCGCAGGTGCTCGACATAATGGCTATGTCCCATCCTTGAGCGCAAGTCCGCCTGTATCTTCCATCCGGGGCGACAACGGAGCCACGCTCAGTATGAATTCACGTGCTCAAGAGTCAGCCTGCACGACATCCCCAACGGCCAGGCGCGCAACCTCCTCTGCAGTACAGTAGGCTTCATGGTGTCCCGTCCGTATTTCAGCGGCACAAACCTCGCTTTATTCTGGGAGAGTGTTTGCTCGAGGTTCCCTTGCCATCCGCTTTGCCTGCTGGGGGCTAGGGGCTTTGGCTGCAGCCCTGGGACTGACCCTGTCGGCAGCGCTGGTGCGGCTGCTCCCATGGCTTTTGGATACAAGGGTTGCTTGGGGAGTGGTCGGGCACTTTGCCTGGCCCCTGATCCTGGCGGCGGTTGAAGCAGCGGTGGTATTGGCCATGCCCCTAGGGGCAGCTCTGACTTCCGCCTCGTTGCAGGATCGAGGCGAGGGGCTTGCTTTGCTGCTCACCGGAACATCCCCATGGATGCTCGCGGGTCGCTGGTGCTGGACCGGTGCCCTGATGGTGAGCTTGGGGGTGGGGGTGGGGGAGCGGTTGAACCGGGAGGCAGAGCGCTCCGAGGGCGTGTTCCAGGCCTGGCTGGATGCCGCCCAGCAAGGCTGTGGGCCGCGGCATCCGGTGAGCGAGGTGCCAGGGCTGGGAGTAAGTTGGCTCTGGGGGGCCGAGGGAGCATGGTTGGTTTTGACCCCGGCGCCGGGGCTTGTTGTCCAAGCCCGGGAGATCGTGGCTTCTCGAGAGGGCGTTTGGAGGCTACGGGAGAGCCGCTGGAGCTTCCGGGGGCCTCCAGAGATCGACCTCCAAGTAGAGGAAGCCTCCCTCGCACTTGGACTGCTGCCTGAAACTGTCCGGAGCCCTCGTCGCTGGCTTTGGGCAGGAGCACTCTTGGGGTCGTGGTTGCTCTCCGGGGCGCTGCTCGCCTCCCAGGAGGGGCGCCGTTGGGTCGTGGTGGCGCTGGGGGGGGTCTGTTCCACGACGCTCCTGTCGCTCCAGGCCGAGGTGGACGCAGGGCGCCTTGGGGCTGATTGGCTGTTGTTCCAACCTGGGCTGGCAGCCTTGCCGGGGCTGCTCTGGTGGGGTGCCGCTCGGGGGAGGTTCTTGCTAGGTTGTTCGTTGTGAGAGCGTACTGGTTCTTGGGAGTGGTGCTGACAGCCTGTTTGCCCAATGGCCCTCCAACTGCAAGCAAGGAATCCAACGAAGAGGGGAGGAAGACAGCCCTCTCGAAGAAGGTGATGCTCGTGAGGCCATCCGCATCAGCGGCTGCGGCAGACCCACTGCTGGCGGAGGTGTTCACGGACGACTTCGAGCGGGGGAGCCTAGGTGCGGCTTGGAGATCGGTAGGCGTCGGGTGGAAAATCCAAGACGGACGACTATGTGGGCAGGGGGCGAGGAACCGGGGAATATGGTTGGCAAGGCGTTTGCCTTTGAACGCGCGGGTTGAGTTTGATGCGGTTTCATCGTCGCCCGAGGGAGACCTCAAGGTGGAGGTTTGGGGGGACGGAGTCTCAGGGGCGACAGGGGCATCATACAGCAACGCAACATCGTACCTGTTCATCCTGGGAGGCTGGAAGAACACAAGGCATGTTCTCGCAAGGTTGGATGAGCACGGAGCGGATCGCTGGGAGATCCGGGTGGATAGCAGCGGGGAGGAACCTCGAGCGCGGCCCGTCAAGCCGGGGCACGTATTCCATGTGCAAATCGAGCGGAATGACGGGCGGACCATCTCTTGGATGGTAGACGATGTGTTGCTTCATCGCTTTACCGATGAGTCTCCTCTGGCGGGACCAGGGCATGAGCACTTCGGCTTCAACGACTGGGAGACTCCGGTCTGCTTCGACAACCTGCGGATCACCCCCCTTCCTGGGTAAAACCCCGCTGGCGTCAGAAGCACCGCTGAGGTATTTCGCAGCGTTGGTGGACGCTACTGAAATTGACCTTGCTATTGCAGACTTGGACGAGCGCTTGGAGAAGCTTCGCGTCCTGTACGACCAGTATTTCTCGGGCATTGAGCGCTTTGAACCAATGCGCCGTCGGGAGGAACTGGAGCGTAAGATCCATATGCTCCGCCGGGAACACATTCGGAACACGGGACAACGCTTCAGGTTTCAACAGATCCTCCAGCGTTATACGACCTTCTCCCAGTACTGGACCCGTATCCTTCGAGAGATCGAGAAGGGGACGTTCAAGCGGGATCTGGCCCGGGCTGCGAAGCGCTTCGGCATTGCCCCGATCAAGAAAGGCGGAGAGGTTGTTTTCTCCCTTGAACAGCCCTTCGAGGAAGATCTTCGTTCTCGCCCTGAGGAAGCCTACGAGGAGCTGGACTCCTCCTGGATCGAGGAGTACGAGGATGAAGAAGACACTGCCCCCTTCCGTCGTCCGGATTTCGGTCCTCTCGAAACCTCCCGTCCGCCCAGTACCCCGCTCAGTACACCTCTCCCTTCTACCCCAATACCATCGCCCATGTCAGCTCCCACCACAGCTCCCCCGGTGGCTGCATCGGTATTGGCGCCGTCCCCCGCACTGGCTCGCCGCGTAGCAGCCATGCGCCTTGAGCTGGAGGATGACGACCTGCTCGGTGGAGCGGCTCCGATCCGTCCTCTTCCCCATCTCCCTCCATCTCCTCCTGCTGGGCTCTCCGCGGTGTCTGCAGCTCGCTCACCCTCCGACCTGACCCTTCCGTCCTCCAATCCTGCAGCCAGTTCTACCTCCGCTTCTGCGGCCGGTTCTACCTCCGCTCTACGCTCTGCTTCGGCAGCTCCCCGTCACGAGTCAGCACTCCGTGCGGAACTTGTGAACCGCCCCGAGCCTGTAGTGCGTCCGGCAGCCGCCCGGGTTCCTCTGCCAGCGCCCCACTTTGCTGGAGAGGATCTCAACGAAACAAAATTGCGCAATATCTACGATCGTTACGTAGAAGCGAAGCGCAAGTGCAACGAGTCCACTGCATCCATCACCTATGAAGGTCTGGTTCGGAGCCTGCGTGAATCGGTACCGAAGCTCCAGCAGAAGCATGGGGGGCGGGTGGTGGACTTCGAGGTGGTCATCAAGGATGGCCGCACGGTGCTCAAACCGGTGGTCAAGGGGGCGTGAGCCGGTTTCCCGTCGGTGCAGGTGTTCGCCCAGCATAGACCCTCCCGGCTTCTCCTGTGCTGCTCCTGTTCTCGACGGGCATGCAGCTTGAGGAGCCTGAGCTAACCACTGCGCTCCTCCTGCATCGATAGTGCAGCACGAAGCTCCTCGGGAAGCTCTCGCGGACGATCCGTGGTCAGGTCGATACACACATGGACGGTGGCACCCTCGGCGTGGAGCTGGCCATCTAGGTCCACGATCCGGTAGCGGAGCGTATAGGAAGAGCGGCCGGGTGGGTCTGCTCGGAGTTCGATTCGGTAGGCTTCGCCGAAGCGGAGAGGTCGCCTGTAATCCGCCTCTGCATGGACCAGCGGCATAATCCAGGATCGGCGGGCAATCACCTGGTGGAGCGGCAACCCACGGGCTGCAAGGTGTGCCACATAGGCGTCGTGGAAGTAGTCGAAGACCCGTCCGTAGAAGGCGATCCCGGCGGCGTCGATGTCCTGGAAACGGACGGTGCAGGGGCCCGTATAAAGAGGTTCCATTAGGGCGGACCCTAGCTCGCATAGAAGGCGGGAGCGAGGGGCTTCACCCCTTGGGGGCGTGGGTCACCATCTCCAGGGCGCGCCGGGCAGCCTCCAGTGACAGTTTCTGCCACTGCTCGTTTAGCTCCATGCCGTAGTTCATCGTCGCCTGAGTCAGCTTGGTCCACTCCTGCATCGTCTGCTTTGCCTGCTCGGCCCCCTTCTGCTGGAGTTGCCCGTACTCCGCCAGCATCGACTCGACTCGAGCCCCCTGATCTACCATCCACTTGGTGAGGAATTGCTGCACTTGCGATACGACCATGGAGATTCTCCTTTCGAAGTTGAACAGCCCTATTTTCCAAGGTCCAACGGCCCACTCTCTAGAAATCATCCCACGGCTTGTCAAGGGATTTTGTTGCTGTGCAACATCATCCGGAGCGGCGGCGACGGGACAGAGAGCGAGGGGTTTTCAAGGTACTGCGTAGCTCGGCAATTTGGCGGCGGAGTTCCGCCAGCTCGGCCGAGGTGGAGGCGGTTGGGTCCGGTGGGGGGGGAGGAGGGGTTGGTGGTGGCGCTGCAGGAGTCGGGTAGGGATCGACGTGCCAGGGGGGGTGGAGGAGCAGGCGAGCTAGAGCGGATGTGGCATGGAAAGGGAGGGTGGCGAGAGGGGAGATCACCTGGGCACCCTTGCGAGAATGATAGTAGACCTCGAGAGCGATAGCGAGGAAGCGTCCCAGAAATTCTGCTAGCGCCTCGTCGTTGCGCATGCGGATAAGCTGGAGGAGAAGGGGCACTGGAAGTAGCTGAGACGCGCCATTCTTCTCGATGATCTGAAGCAAGGTGATCTGGGTGAGATCCTCGCTGGTCTGAGCATCGACAACCTGGACGTCGGCTCCAGCCAAGATTCGCTCCTCAAGCTGTTCGAGGGTGATGTACTGGCTCTCGGAGGTATCATAGAGCCTCCGGTTCGGATATTTTTTGATGAGCAGCGACGCCATGGGCGGGGCCTACTGTACACCCGGTCGCTTCAAGCGAGCCTCTTATGTTGCGTCGCAAAAAATCATTGCCTTGAGCCGGTGGTTTTTTCTATGTTGTTCCGCAACAAAACTCTCCTGACTCTAGCTCCCTGCCGTCGAGTGTGTCCGATGCGGTTCCTGCTGAGTGCGATGCTGGTGATGATGGCTGCCTGCTCCTCGGCAGGTGGGACGACGACCCACGACGCTTGTTCTTCGGGGGCTGAGTGTGCCTCTGGGGTATGCAGCGGGGAGGGTCGGTGCATTCCGCTGGCAGGTGGCTCGGGAGGGGAGGGAGGCTCTGCAGGCAGTGCGGGCGAAACAGGGGGAAACGGAGAGGCTGGGCAAGGGGGGGGAGGAGTTGGAGGCACCATCGCAGGGACTGGCGGGGCAGAGGTCGGTGGTATGAGCGGAGGGGGAGGCAGCGGTGGAGCAAAGGTGTGTGCACCGAACAACGACGGGACGATCACCCGAGAGGAGACACCGCTCATCGCGGGAGCGAAGGCGTTGTTCTTGACGGCGCTGAAGGTGCCGGTGAATACAGCGGGGCAAGGGGCGGATCCAAAGAACAAATTCTGGGATTTCTCCGGTTCCCTGGCAGGGGATCACACGACGCTGATCGAAACCCAAGTGATGGAGGGCAAGTGGTTCTCACCTAAGTTTCCTGGCGCTTCCTATGCGATGCGCTTGAGCGATACAGAAGAGCTCCTCGGGGTCTTCGAGGTGACGGATAACTCCCTCCTGCTCCGAGGGGTGGTATCTCCGACGGATGGACTGCAGCGGACGGAGCTAAGCTACAACCCGCCGGTGACAGTGCTTGCCTTCCCCATGAAGCTGGGCTCCTCGTGGACAACCCAGACTACGGTGACAGGGCTGCTAAGCGGCGTGGTCAGCAGCTATTTTGAGAACTATCAGTCAACAATCGATATGATGGGCAAGGTGAAGACGCCCTTCGGTGAGTTCCCTGCGCTGCGGATTAACTTGCTCCTGACCCGCACGGTGGGGGCTCTGATCACCACCAAGCGCACCCTTGTGTTCAGCTCCGAGTGCTACGGTACGGTAGCTCGAGTCATCTCCAACGACAACGAGCTCAACGCCGAGTTCTCCACTGCCGCCGAGCTATCTCGGCTCTCTCCGTGATGTGGACCCGCTCCCTGCTGGCAATGATGGCGCTCGGGGTCGGCTCCCAAGGTTGTGCCGGAACGTTTCACCGCGGGCCCATGCCGGGTGAGCCGAAGGATGCAACCTTCTTGGAGATTGAGGGGACAAGGGTTCGCTACACCGATCGCGGCGAGGGGCCACCGGTGGTGCTGATCCACGGCTTCGCTTCCTCCTTGGAAACCTGGCTCACCGTAGCGCCTGTGCTGGAGAAGAAGCACCGGGTCATCTCCCTCGACCTCAAAGGCTTTGGTTGGACCGATCGGCCTGAGGGAGACTACTCTCCTGCAGCCCAGGCTCGCCTCGTCTTCGGCCTCCTCGACGCTCGTGGCATTGAACGGACAGCGGTGGTTGCTCACTCGTGGGGCTCCTCTGTTGCCTTGGCCATGGCTCTTGCTCAGCCAGCTCGTGTCACCCGCATCGCCCTCTACGACGCTTGGGTCTTCGAGGAGCAGCTCCCCACCTTCTTTCTCTGGTCCCGATCTCCCGGGTTGGGTGAGCTCCTCTTTGGCATGTTCTACACCGAGCGACCTGACGAAAAGATAGCTCGTGCCTTTTACGATCAGCGCTATGTCACCTATGCTCTGGTTTCTGACGTCCAGCGCGCTCTGGAGCGCCCTGGAACTGTCGCTGCCGCCTTGGCTGCAGTCCGGGGCCAGCGCTTCGCCGAGGTCCAGCCTCGCTACCGCACCATTACTCAACCCACCTTGCTTCTTTGGGGCCGCGAGGACGAAGTCACTACGCTCCCCTTTGGTGAGCGTCTTGCCCGGGAACTCCCCAACTGTCGCCTGGTAGTCTACCCCCGCTGCGGCCATTTCCCTATGATCGAGGCTGCCTCTGCATCCACCGCGGAACTGGCCGCCTTCCTCGCTGCGGAGGGGGCCCCGTGAGGGGCCTCGGCCTCTTCTTCGCGGCTGCTGTCCTTGTCTTTCCGAGGACCACCCTTGCCACCGGCTTCACTGAGATCGGTCAGGATATCCGCCCTCGCACGGAGGCAGCCGTTAAGCTAGAGGGGTACTTTCGTACCCGTGGAGAGGTTCTCTACAACCTTGATCTCGATCGGGGGCTGACACCTTCAGGGCAGCCTCTCTTCCCGGTACCCTCCGATGGTGGGCAGTCACTTCACGGAGGAGACCTCCGGTTCAGAACAGATCTGTCCGTGTACGCACCTGGGGGGACAGTGGCGATAAAGGCGCGGATCGACACGCTGGACAACGTAGCGGCAGGGAGCAGTGCCCTAGGTAACTATGCCCTGTCGACAACGCAGCAATCACCACCGCAGGCGGTACGGGTGAAGCGAGCTTACGGTACGGTGTTGACTCCCTTGGGTGTCTTGTCGGTGGGGAGGATGGGGAACCATTGGGGTCTGGGGATGCTGGCCAACGGAGGTGACTGCGCGGACTGCGACAGTGGAGATGCGGCGGACCGAGTGGCGTTCCTGATGCCGCTGCTGGGGCACGTGTGGGCGCTGGCCTACGATCTGTCGGCAACGGGACCGGTAACAGCACGCAAGGATGGGGTAAGGCAGCTCGATTTCGAGCCGACCGACAACGTCCATACGGTCACCTTCGTGGTACTCAACTTCCGCGATGAGGGGGCGCTGGAGCGACGGCGAAAGGCAGGACTAGGTACGGCGGAGTATGGGGCGTATGTCTCCCACCGATGGCAGAACAATGACGTTCCTTCGACCTACCTGCCGACGGCGCAGCCCATTCCGTTCTCCGCAGCGCAGGTGGTACGACGGGGCTACACGGCGACGGCGGTGGATGGATGGATCAAGCTGACCTGGCCTTCCTTCCGTATGGAGCTAGAAGGGGCGCTGCTTACAGCACGGATCGCGCAGGCCTCGCTACTGCCGGGGGTCGAGCTCAAGAAACCTTTGAGATCCAAACAGGTAGGCTTCGCCTTGGAGACGGAGGCAGGCTCGCCGGAGGGGCCTGGGGGAGGCGGGCTCGATGGGGGATATGCAAGCGGCGACCCTGCGCCAGGGTTCGGGGCCTTCCCTGCACCCAATGCAGCAGCGCCTCGCCCTGGTGAGCTGGATGGGCCCCAGGCGAATGTCCCCCGGGACAACCGGGTCGACAACTTCCGGTTCAGCCCGGATTACCGTATCGATCGGGTGCTCTTCCGGGAAATCCTGGGTACTGTAACCGATGCTCTCTACCTACGACCTCACGCCAGGGTGGTGCTGTTCCGCAACACCGCAGGACATCTAGCTGCTTCTCTGGCGGCGATTACCTCCTGGGCAGCACAGCCCTCGTCCACTCCAGGGCGCCAGGCGTTCCTGGGTCTGGAGCTGGACCCGACCCTCGTCTACCAGAGCCATGACGGGTTTGCTCTGGCGTTGGACCATGGTGTGTTCTTCCCTGGGGCAGCTTTCGACAACCCCTCGTCCCGCTTGACCGCCCGTGCTGCCCAGGTGGTTCGAGCGCGCATGCTGCTGAGGTTCTAATGCGAAAGGGCTGGATCTTGTTGCCACTGCTGGCTGCATGCAGCGAGAACGAAACCCCGGTGCGAGACAAACCTCCTTACCAGGCACCGGAGCTTGCGCCCCTCGCTTGCGTCCCCAACCTGGACGGCAAGATTGACGCTTCCGAACTGAACGCTGCCTTCGATGTGCCTGTTTCCTACCTTGTGAGCCCTCCCGGTGAGGAGCGGGCGGTAGATCTTGAAGGAAAGCCTGGCCCAGACGGAACCTTCTTGGTCACTTGGGACGCGGACTTCGCTACGGACCGGACGGCTCGTATCTCGGCCCAACCCCTCGGGGGTCAGTGGTTTGCTTCCGCATTCCCCGAAGGACAATTTGTTGTTCCCTTCGATCTAGGGGCCACCACCTTCTCGATCTATGGGCGTACCGAATCCGCATTGCTGCTCTGGGGAGTAGCCAGCGCCGAGGAGAACCCACCGGAGGGCAAGACCTTGCTTGTCTACACGACTCCTATCACGCTCTACCAATTCCCTATTGCTCCCGGAGGGTTCTGGGTTTCTACCGGCGAAGTGAAGAACGGGATGGTGCGAGGGCTCGCCTATGCCGGGCAAGATACCTACGAAACCAAGGTTGATGGGCTGGGCGAGCTGCGGCTTCCTGACCTCGCCTTCACCCAGGCCCTCCGGGTGCGGACCCGAGTGGTGCTCCAACCGGCAGTGGGGGCTACGGTGATCACCCGCCAGACTTCCTTCCTGGTTGAGTGCTTCGGTGAGGTGGCCCGCGCCACGAGTCGCCAGGGAGAAGAGGACGAGAAATTCAACACCGCCGCTGAGGTACGTCGCCTCGGACTCTGAAGCTTTCAAACAAGGAGCAGACGCCATGATGCTGTGGGATCTCTGGAAGAAGGGCTTTGATGCATGGGAGGAAGCGACGGCTCGCTACCTTGAAGCGGTGCTTAAGAGCTCGGCGGTACTGATACCGTCGGGGGCTCTGCTCTCTGCGGTAATGAAGGCCAAAGCTGAGCGTGACCGGATGATTACCCACTTTTGGAACGCCATGGGTCTCCCCTCTCGCCAAGACCAGGAGCGCGCTCTGCACCTGCTTAACCAGCTCCATAGCCGCATCAACGACCTGGAACAAAAGCTCAACGAGCGCTCCCCCTAAGCGCACAGGAGGATCCTACGATGGATGTCAGCGCCTACCTTGAACCCCGGATCGCCCCCCGGGCCGTCTTTGATGATTTGGCCGCACGCCGCTCCCGTATACGGTTTCTTGTGTCCACCGGTGATGACTGGCGCGCGGTGACTTGGGGAGGCTTCGCTCGGCAGATCCAACAGGCCGCCCTCTTCCTCGGGACGGTGATGCGGTCCGGTGACCGGGCGACTATCTTTGCCCCCAATCGTGTCGAGTGGATCTCCGCTGCCTTGGCGATCCAGGCAGTGGGCGGTGTCATGGTCCCCATCTATCCCGCTAGCACCTCGGAGCAAGCCGCCTACGTCCTTAGCCACAGTGACGCGCGGGTTCTCTTTGTCGATACTCCGGCACTGCTAAGTAGGGTCTTTGAGGCTTGGGAGGCCTGCGCCCAAGTCGAGCGCATCATCCTCCTCGACGACTCCCTGGACCCAGTGCAGACCCTCGCTGCCCTCCGGGCTAAGGGCAAGAAGGTTCCAAATATCGTCGAAGTTGAGCGTAAGGTGATCTCTTGGTCGCGGGTGATGGCCTTCGGTGCCGCTCTCCACGCGGAGGATAGCGCCGCCTTTGAGCGGCGTATGCACGAGGTTTCTCTGGATCAGCCAGGATTGATGCTCTACACCAGTGGCACTTCCGGCAATCCCAAGGGCGTGCCCTTGACCCACCGAAACGTGGCGATCAATGGCTCTGACTGGCTCCGGTGCAATGCTCCGCTGCTGGATGAGGGAGCTGTCGATTTGCTCTGGCTACCGATGAGCCACATCTTCGGTTTCGGCGAGGCCTGCCTAGGAAATACTCTCGGATTTACCACCTACTTGACGGACCCTGCCTCCGTAATAGCGAAGCTCCCGGAAGTGCGCCCTAGTGTGTTTATGAGTGTTCCGTCGGTTTGGGAGAAGTTGGCCATGGCAGCGATGAACGAAACCGACCCAGGGAAACGTCAGGTGGCGCTAGCAGCGGTTACAGGAGGGCGTCTCCGCTTTTGTCTCTCTGGCGGCGCGGGGCTCAAGCGCGAAGTCAAGGAACTCTTCTACAGCTGCGGTCTCCTGATCATCGAAGGGTACGGGCTCACCGAAACTTCTCCCACGCTGACCTTGAACCGACCTGATGCCTTCCGCTTCGATAGCGTGGGTAAGCCCCTTCCCTCGGTGGAGTTGAAGCTGGCGGAGGATGGGGAGATCCTAGCCCGTGGTCCCAGCGTTTTTGGCGGCTATCATAAGGATCCGGCTGCCACTCGGGAGGCATTCACCGACGACGGCTGGTTCAAGACCGGGGATGTAGGGCGCTTTACTGAAGATGGCTTCCTCCAAATCGTGGATCGCAAAAAAGATATCCTGGTTACCGCTGGTGGAAAGAACGTAGCACCAGCCAACATCGAGCAGCGCTTTGCCGATGACCCCTTTGTGGCTCATGTGGTCGTCTACGGGGATGGTAAGCGGTTCCTCGTCGCTGGGATTTGGCCCAATCGTGCAGCCATCGACGCTCACCTCGATGCCCAGGGGGTTGCTGCTGAGGCCCGACCGGAGGCCATCCGCGCCCTGCTTCAGCAGCGTATCGATCGAGTGAATGCCGAGCTAGCTAGCTACGAAACGATCAAGAAATTCGCCGTCCTTGACCCACCGTTGACCGTCGAGTCGGGCCTCCTCACCGCTACTCTCAAGGTACGCCGCAAGAAGGTCTACGAAACCTTCCGTGATCAACTGGAGGCTCTCTATCTGTCATGAACCAGAAGCAAGAGCACGACGAAGGCAAGCGCCTCTGGAACCTCCTCAGCCTGCCTTTCCGCAAGAAGCCTGCGGTCGGGGTCACTCCCGCAGATGTGATCCACCAAGAGAACAAGTGGAGACTACTCCGCTATCGGCCTCGGGCTGCAGGTGTTGCCTTCTCAACCCCGGTGCTTCTTGTACCTTCCCTGATCAATCGTCACTACGTACTCGACCTAATGCCCGGCAAGAGCTTTGCTGAATACATGGTTCAGCAGGGCCACGATGTCTTCCTCCTTGATTGGGGGACACCGAGGAACGAAGATCGCTTCCTCACGTTCGACGATATCTGCGAACGCTATCTAGGTCGCGCGCTTTCGCTCACTGCATCCTTCAGCAAACGAAACCAGGCACACCTGCTAGGCTACTGCATGGGGGGGATCCTAACAGCGATCCATACGGCGGTGCATCCGAACAACGTGGCATCCCTGGTGCAACTCGCGGCACCGGTCCGCTTCCATGACGATGGGCTCCTCTCTGCCTGGATGCGTACACCCTCCTTCGATATCGATGCGATGATCGATGCGTTCGGCAATGTCCCATGGCAGCTCATGCAGTCTGCCTTTCACTTGCTTCGGCCCACGCTCCCGCTTTCTAAGGCGGTAGGGCTCGTCGACCGAGCTTGGAACGATGAGTTCCTCGATGGGTTTTTTGCTCTGGAAACCTGGGGCAACGACAATGTCTCTCTCCCCGGTGAATTCTACCGTCGCTACGCTCGAATGTACCGGGATGACGATCTGGTGCGCGGTGCTATGACCCTGGGAGGCGCTCCGGTGCATCTGAGTTCCATCCGATGCCCTCTGCTGGTGGTCACCTTCGAGCATGACAACATCGTCCCATGGCAGAGCGCTGCCGAGTTGATGACTCTGGTTTCCTCCGAGGATAAGCAGCATCTTCACCTGCCTGGAGGGCATGTGGGGGCGGTGGTGTCCAAATCCGCCGCCCGCGGTCTATGGCCCAATATCAGCTCCTTTTGGGCCCTACGTGACCGCACTTCCCTAGCATGAACGTTCTTCGACCTCCGCGGGCCGCTAGCAGCGCCCCCGTTCCCATCAGGACAAGCCTCGGCTAGCGTGCATCGACCCATGGATTCTCCTGATCTTCTTCTGGAAATCGGCGTGGAAGAGCTTCCTGCTTCCTTCGTCGATGCGGCGCTACATGCGCTCCCTGAATTGGCTCGGCGACGCCTCACGGCTCTGCGCCTCGCGCACGGGGCTATCCGAGCCTTGGGGACGCCTCGGCGCCTCGCTTTGCAGATCTCCTCAGTGGCTATGCATCAGCCGGATCTGGAGCAGGAGGTTCAAGGCCCACCAGCAGCGGTGGCTTTTGACAAGGATGGTACCCCCACCAAAGCCGCAGAAGCCTTTGCCCGTAAGCTCGGTGTGCCCCTTGAGGAGCTGCGCTGTGTGTCCACACCGAAGGGCGATTACGTGGTGGCGACCCGGCGTGAGAAGGGGCGTCCTGCGGTGGATATGCTCGGAGCTGAGCTGGCTGCCCTCTGCGGGGAGATCCCCTTCCGCAAGGCGATGCGTTGGGGGACGGGCGAGGCCACTTTTGGGCGCCCGGTACGATGGCTGGTAGCTTTGCTGGGAGAGGCTCTCATCCCTTTCTCCTTTGCTGGGGTCAAGAGTGATCGTGTCACGTATGGCCACCGCTTCCTTGCCGGTGGGGCGTTGACCTTGGCATCCGCGGCTGACTACGAGGAAACCCTACGGGCAGCCCACGTGATCGTCGATCCAGCCAAGCGTCGGGAGGTCATGATCGCCGCCCTGGAAAAGGTTGCTGCGGAGGCTGGCGGTTCCCTGATCCGCGATACTTTCCTCCTTGAGGAGAACCTCTCACTGGTGGAGGAGCCCCATGTAGTTGCCGGCTCCTTTGAGGAGGCGTTTCTGGCTCTCCCGGAGGAGCTTATCTTGGCGGTTGCTCGGGGGCACCAACGCTACTTTGGCCTTCGAGGCCCCGACGGCAAGCTGATGCCTCGCTACCTCGCGGTGGTCAACACGGCCCTCGCCCCGGAGAACATCATCCGGGGGAATGATCGAGTTATGAGAGCTCGCTTGTCTGATGCCCGCTTCTTCTTCGACGAGGACAGAAAGCTCCGGCTAGAGGAGCGCGCCTCCAAGTTGGAAGGGGTCGTGTTCCACAACCGCCTCGGCAGCCTCGGGGCCAAGGTGAGGCGGGTAGTGGCGCTGGTACGGTGGCTAGGGCCTAAGCTGCGCCTCGACGGAGCCACTTGCGAGGACGCTATCCGAGGGGCCGAGCTCGCCAAGTGCGATCTGGTGAGCCTGATGGTAGGTGAGTTCCCCGAACTCCAGGGGACCATGGGGTACGCCTACGCGCTTCACCAGGGGGAACGCCCATCCGTGGCGGAGGTGATCCGGGATCATTACGCACCCCGAGGTGCTTATGACTCCATCGCTCCCTCTTCTGCCTCTGCCCTGGTGGCCCTCGCGGATCGCTTGGATACGTTGGTGGGCTGCTTCGCCATCGGCCTCGCCCCCACGGGCGCGGCGGACCCTTACGCCCTGCGCCGCGCCTGCCTCGGAGTGCTACGGACGCTTCTGGGGCATGGCTGGTCTGTCTCCCTGCGGGAACTTGTCGTCCACGCTCACGACGGCCTAAGTGGTATCAAGCTGGACCTTGATCGGGAAGATTGTAGCGAAAAATTGCTGGAATTTACCCGGGAGAGGCTCCGTGGGTTGCTAGCAGAGCAGTTCCCGGTGGACGTGGTGGAAGCATGTTTGGCGGTGGCAGCAGATGATCCGGTGGATGCTCGGCGGAGGTGTGAGGCGCTTGTGGCGCTGGATCCAGTGGTGCGCGCCAAGGTAGGGGAAGTGTTCAAGCGAGCAGCCAACATCGCTCGGGATGCTCCGGACAACGAGGACCCAGTAGACCCAGCGATGCTGGAGGCTGATCCCCACGGAACAGAGCGGGCACTAGCAGCGGGCTACAATAAGCTGGCGCGGACTTTGGATAACGCATTGGCATCTCTGGACTATGCGGGGGCCTTTGGCCAGATTGCAGCCTTCGCCTCAGGGCTCCATGAGTTCTTCGCCAACGTCTTCGTCATGACCGATGACCTGCGGCTCAGGAACAACCGTCTCCGCCTCATGCGTGCCATCCGAGATACCTGTGCCCGGGTGGCCCATGTGCAATTGCTCCAAGGTGAGTGATCAGGGGGCTCCTTCTGCGGGCTGCAGGTGATCGAGGAGCAAGAGCAGGGTGTGGTGCTCCTGGCGTATCGCATGGACCCCTGCGGCACCCGCCTCCACGGCGAGGAGAGAGGCGAGGGCCTGAGCAGTCCCGAAGTCCGTAGTGAACTGTGGGGTGGAGATCTCCCAGAGATCTCGCCGGATGACTTGGTCGCAGAGTTGACGGCTTGGCTCTTGAAGTCCTGGGGGCAACGTGGCATTCCCCCAGGCCCAAGCCCAAGTACGAGAGCGATCCGAGAAGCTGCCAAGGAGTGTGGCCCGTGCTTCCGATAGGGGTCGTCTCGCTTCGTCGAAGAAGCGGATCTTCCCTTCCTGGAGGTCTAGCTCGAAGCTGTGGCGACGATCGAGGCGAAGGTGATGAATCATGGCTCGCTGGCGCTTCAGGGCGGAGGCAAGGCGCTCTTGGCAGAGTTGCTCAAAGCCCTCACTAGGGGTGCGGACCAGCCCCGGAAGGAAGTGAAACAAGCTGGTGGAGGGGTTTCGCAGAAAAGTGCCTCCCTCGACCTCCGCCGGATCAACACCTTCAAGAGCGCAGAGGGTGACGCAGCTCTGAGCTAGGACAGGGAGGAGTGGAAAAACCTCTGGGGAGCGGAGAGCCTCCTCAATGCGTTTCTCGTCACCTACTACATCCTCGATATGGAGATCCCGGATGCGAAACTCTCCCTCTTCCTCCATGGGTTCCAGGGGGACGAGAAGGCGCCCCCACTCTGCAGCGGCCAGCTGATCGAAGAGAAGTGGCCCCAGCTCGTCGAGGATCTGTCGTGCTTCCTGGGTGGACACGCGCAGCTCAGCGGTATGGATTGGTGTAGCCCTCATCGGGCTTGGTTGTCGTGGTAGGGG
>JANWXX010000660.1 GCA_025057345.1 Polyangiaceae bacterium
TTTCTTGAAAGCCAGGGTCGTTCCCGTCTTCCCCAGACCCTGAGGCACAGGCCCCTACCACACATGCTCCCAACAGCCATAGCCAAAGCAGGCGCTTCATCGTTCCACAGTACCACCCCGCCCCGTGGGTGAGCACCCACCTGCACGTTCGAGAAGCATTTTATCATGAATATGATTTCATCATCCAAACTTACCCAGGGATGAAGCGCCTAGAAACAGCAAGGCGAGCTCAAAGGGCACGGCGGAGGGTCTGGGCGCTGGCGCTCGTATCCTAGGCAAGAGGAGAGGAACCGTTGGGGAGCGGTATTTCAGGGGGTGGGAGGCACAGGGAAATGAGGACGAGAGCTGGCTTCGCGTCGACTTGTGGGGATCAAGCGAGATGGGGTTCCGCTGGAGGGAGGTTCGGCGTTGCTGCTTCCGGCGCAGCGGCGCATCATGGTGGGGCTGCGGGCTAGGGTAGTGGCAAGCGAGCGATGGTCTGTGCGAGGACGAGCGCGCTGCTAGCTGCGGGAAACTAGGGCGGAGGGGGGTTCCTTCGTTCTTGAGTCTTCCGGAGCGTATTTGGCTCCAACTGGGCGGATCGCTCCGCGAGTCCACCATTTCCGGTCCCAGCCTCCTAGGTGGTGATCGGCGCCGATGGTCTGCGGCACTATCGTCTCCGGTTCACCCGGTTCGAGGGTGCAGATAGCACTGGGCCAGGGATTGTTCGATGTCAGGCCAGACGAAAGGAACGAACGATGAGAAAATACACGGCATTTCTCGGGTTTTTCTTGCTGGTTGCAGCGTGCAGTAGCGATACCGACGAGGCGACATCAGATGGCGTTGCCAATCAGACCGCAGCAGGCAGTGGTGGGTCGTCGAACGGTTCTGGAGGTTTGGGGGCAGGTAACGGTGGCAGTGACGGGGGCTCCACCGGCTCGGGAGGTTCCAGCGCAGGTGCAGGAGGAGCATCATCGGGATCCGGAGGTTCCGGACAGGCAGGGAGCGGTGGTGAACCCCCATGCACGGAGGCACTGGCATCCTTGCTAGGGCATGTGGATAAGGTTTCCGAAGGTCAGGTTCTCGTAGTAAAGGAGGAAGGAGGCGTCCGAACGCTCTATGTAGATGCTTCCGCCGGAGGGCAGCAGGCAGCCCCGGAGAACCCCAGAGTGTACGTCGAGCTTGCGTATGGCAAGCGAGTGGACGTGACCGATCCGCAGGCAAGCAAGTCTGATGCCTGGGACCTGGCCCTGAAGCGAGCATTGATATTCACCAACAGTGGGGATGGAGGGCCCGGAGGAGGCGGTGCAGTCTTTCTTCCTGGGAAGACCTTCGAACAGGTGACCAGTGCAAACACAGAGGAGCTAAGCGAGGAAGCTTTTGTCAGCGAGGATTGCATTCCCCACCTAGATCAAACCCAGACCGTACAGACCACCTTCACCGGCTGGTACATTTACAATGAAGCTACCCACAAGCTTAGCCCCACCCCTGGGGTTTTTGTTGTCCGCGGGTCAAAGGGGGCGCTCTACAAAATCGAGATCCTAAGCTACTACGGTGAGCCGGATGGCTCCACCGATGGTATGTCTGGCGGTCGCTACCTGCTCCGAATCGCAGGACTTTAATGGCCACTCCCTGGGTTTGTCGCTG
>JANWXX010000661.1 GCA_025057345.1 Polyangiaceae bacterium
CGTGGGTCGCCCTGTGGGTAGAGCGGATGGCCAAACCCTGGGATGGACTCTCCCCGACGTACCCGCTCGGTGATGCTAGCCCGGGCCCGTTCGGGCCTGCCCACGTCGTTGACGAAGGCCTCGACGCGATCACATGCACCCCCATGGAGCGGGCCGGACACCGCCGCCAGCGCAGCGCCCACGCAGGCATAGAGGTCCGCCCCGGCGCTGGCTGCCACCCGGGCCATGAAGGTGGATATGTTCAGCTCGTGATCGGCTACCAAGATCAACGCCCGATTGACCAAGGCAGCAGCCTCTCCGGTCGAGTGCCCCAGCGCCCCTACCAGCGCAGAGGCAATCCCGAAGGCCCCCTTGCCTTTGCTCCGGAGTGTCCCTTTGATCGCTGACCTCGGTGCCGCGGGAGCCAGCGTTTGCCCCATGGTCACCAGCAACAGACGGGCCCGAGCGATGTCTGCTTCCCGGGGAGCTGCAAAGCGCTCTAGATCCCGGGCTGCCATCGCCGGTAGCAGCAGGGACAACGTGGTCAGCGGTGAGGCGTCCGCCGGCAACAGCGGCTCCAGCACCTTGGGATCGAAGATCGCACGAGGCCACTGAGGTGCCTGATCCGGCAGCTGGCCCGTCCACAACAACTCAGCCACCGCCTCAAAGCTCACCCCTCCCTCGGCCAGATCTATCGCTCCTTGTCCCCGGTAGTGGGGGCCGCGGCCGTCGATGAACGTTAGCTGGGAGTCCAGCACTGGCTCCCCCCCTCGCAGCGCCCCCGCTGCCACCATCCTGTGCTCGGCCCTCGCGTCGTGCCTCCTCTTCAGCCGCTCAATATCCCCCCGGGAGTATCGCCTTGACCTCCCCGATGGCCCCGCCACACTCTCAATCAAACCTCGACTCGTGTACGCATACAGCGTCTGGAGCTTCACTCCCAGCAGCTCGGCCGCCTCCCTCGCCTCCAAATAGTCCTCCTTTTTGATAGTTGAATCAACATGATCTTTTCTCATCAAGCCAAGCACTCTACACAGCCTCCCCTCCGGTTCTACTGGCGTCTCGCTCCCCGGAAAAGATCGGCATGCTCCGATCCTTCGTAGCGCACCTCTGCAAGTGCGAGAAGGCCCCTGCCCCGGTGACCGCAGTGATGACAGAGTTCCTATCGGCCCACGATCGAATCGTGATGCAGGCTCCCTCCGGTGTTTCTGGACCTTTCTTAGCTACGCCATGGATCTGCTCCAGAGACTCACCGATGAGACACCGGACCGGTTGGAAGCATACCGGCTTGATGCAAAGCACAGCCTGGTCCCGTCGCATGCTGCGGGGAAAACCCAAGATTCACTTGAGTAACGCTTGGCTTATATGCAATAGTGGCTTATGCGTCATCATATCGTATCCATCTTCCATATGCTTCTATCAATTTCATTGGTCGCTGCCTGTTCCCAGGACTCGGACTCCTCGACCCAAGCTCTGACTTCACCGGACGCTCAGGCCGGGCAGGCAGGTTCTGCGGGGGAGGAAGACACTGGGCAAGCAGGGGGTGGGGCAGCAGGACAACCCGGCTCTGTAGGGGGACAGGGAGGTATCAGCTCCACAGGG
>JANWXX010000662.1 GCA_025057345.1 Polyangiaceae bacterium
CTCCATCGGAGCCATCTCTCGGGTCGCCCGCCACCTCGCCTGGCTCATTGCCCGTGACGGAGAGGGAGCCACGAAGATCACTACCATCGAGGTCCGAGGAGCCCGAGACGATGAAGCCGCCCGAGCCATCGCTACCCGTGTCGCTTCCTCAACCCTAGTGCGCACGGCGATCTTCGGTAGCGACCCCAACTGGGGCCGCTTCATCAGCCAGGTTGGAAATTGCCCAGAGGTGATCGACGTGACTGCACTTCGCTGTGAACTCCAGGGGGTTCCTGTTTTTGCCCGTGGCGAGCCGCTTCCCCATGATCGTGCTGCTGTTAGCGCCGCCATGGCTGCCGAGGACGTTCACCTGCTCTTGTCCCTGGAGGACGGCACCGGCTGCACGTCTTTGTTGACCAGTGACCTCAGCTACCGCTACGTCCAGGTCAACGCTGAGTACACCACCTGAAACCGAAAGCGGCTCCGGTGGCCCGCCTGCCAGGCGCAACAAGGTGCGCCCCCCAGTACTAGCCGGATTACACTGCCAGGCTCCATGGCAACCATTCATCGGATCGTGCTCACCGGCGGCCCCTGCGGTGGCAAGAGCACTGCATTGGCAAAGGTCTCCGATCGCCTCTCCACCCTCGGGTTCCGGGTCTTCCAGGTTCCAGAAGCACCTACACCGCTCTTCCAGGGCGGCGCCTCACTCCGGGAAGCTTCCCCGGAGCAGCAGTATGTTTTCCAATCCAACTTGCTCCGTCTGCAGCTTGCCCTGGAAGATACTTTCCTTGCTCTCGCCCGCTCCACCGGAGAGCCCTCAGTGCTGCTCCTGGATCGGGGAGCCTTGGACATCTATGCTTATGTCTCCTCGGAGATGTGGGTGAGCATCCTCCGGGAGCAAGGTCAAACCGCCCAGGCTCTCCGGGACGACCGCTACGATGCAGTGATCCACCTGACTACGGCGGCCCAGGGAGCCGGCTCCTTTTACAGCACCGGCAACCACACCGCCCGTACCGAGACCCCGGAGGAAGCTCAGGCCATTGATCGGCGGCTACTCCAGGCCTACGCTGGACACCGGGCCCTTTACATCATCGACAACAGCACGGACTTTGCCGGGAAGATCCGACGGGTATTCGAGGCCATCTGCCAGATCACCGGCATCCCCAGACCGGTGCCCACAGAGCGGAAGTACCTGCTCCGCAACGTCCCCTCACCCTTCCCGGTGCGCGCTGAGGTCGTTGACATCGAGCAGACCTACCTCAAAGCAACCGATGGCTCCGAGGCTCGGGTCCGTAGCCGCTCCCAGCGAGGGCATCGGACCTACGTCCACACCTTGCGACGCCCCCGCGTCGATGGCCAGCGGGTCGAGCTGGAGCGTTTGATCTCCGCTCGAGAATACTCCGCTCTCCTAGCCCAAGGGGATCCGGCACGTCGCACCCTCAAAAAGCGCCGTACTTGCTTTGTCTGGCAGGGGCAGTACTTCGAACTGGATGAGTTCGTCGAGCCTTGCTCTGGGCTCTACTTGCTGGCGGTGGAGCTAGACCAGCCGGATCGCGAAGTCTCCTTGCCACCCTTCCTGGAGGTGGAGCGAGAG
>JANWXX010000663.1 GCA_025057345.1 Polyangiaceae bacterium
GCAAGACCCTCGGAGCGCTCGGCGATGGTGGCGCGGTGTGGACCGGTAGTCCTGCCCTAGCCAAGAGGCTTCGCGCGCTCCGGCAGCACGGGCAACTCAGCAAACAGTATCCTTCCTCCGAACTGGGGCGCAACAGCCGCCTCGATGCCTTCCAGGCGGCTATGCTATCCGTGTTCCTCCCCCACCTTGATGACGAGATCAAGGAGCGGCGCGCTCTCCTTGAGCGTTACCGAGCTCGGCTCTCCGGGTGTCCCGGCCTGACCCTCCTCGGCCCTGACCATCTGGACGGCCATGGGGCCCAGCAGATGATCGTTCGCAGCGAAGACCGGGACGGACTCGCATCGTACCTTCAAGACGTTGGCGTGGGCACTGCGATCTACTACCGAGCGCCCCTTCACCACCTCAAACCATACCGGCAGTGCCCCGCTTTGGGAGAGCTCACCAACGCTGAGCAGGCCGCACGGCAGACGCTTGCACTCCCCCTCTATCCGGGGCTTTCTCAGGACGCGGTCGACGAGGTCTGCTCTCGGATTATCTCCTATCAATCTTCTATTTTTGATAGCCCCAGGTAATCATAATAGGAGGAACATATCTTCGATCCGCTGGTTTCTTGGGCTTACGGTTCTCTCCACCGAGGCCGCTGAGGTACAGCGATGCAGCCACTTTGCTCGGGCCAAGAGGCTGCTGGGAGAGCGTGGTTGGGTCTACGACGAGGTTCTGGCAACGCCAAGGAGGCTGCGGGGTGAGCGGCAAGGGGACGACACCCCAGGTGTTTGCTGACGGCCAGTACATCGGTGGCGTAGATGATGTGCAGAAGTGGCTAGCTGACAAAATGCTTAGGGAGCTTGGCACTCGACCATTCCGTAGCGGGAGAAGCGCAAGCTCTGGGCAGGCTCCTTGCCCTCGACCCAAGCGAGCCCGATACGACCGCTGCTGGCAACTTGTACCGCAGGCAGGGAACGAGGCGTCATGACGCTGAGTTGGGTGAGATCTGCAGGGAAGAGTGCATAACGGGGGTTAACCTGGGGGGCTTCGGAAGCCACATACCCCTGCCCGTCCTGGGTGAGCTTGAAGCGATCCACGGTGAAGATGCCCAGGTAACCAAGGTTCCCCTGGAAGGTTGGGTACACCATGTTGGCGAGGACAAGCTGGGTCATCATCGGATCTACTTCGAGGCTGCGGGCGTGGAGCGCCGGGAAAAGCCCCAATGTGGCAACAGCTCCGAGATCTCCTTGGAGCGTTCCCACGTTGCAGTTTGTTGTGGAGCAAGCCAACACCCGCAAGAAGATCTTGCCTCCGCTCTGAGGTGTTCCGTCGGCGTAGGCTGCCAGCGCGAAGCCATCGCCTAGCCGCGCTGCACTCATGCCTGCTGGTTGCTTGACATCCGGAGCCCCCGGGAGCTGAGCGCTGGTTCCCGAGGGGTGCCACCCTTCGACGGAAGGCCCCCGCACTAGCAGAGCCCCCCAGGAGGAGCCAGTCCCCTGCACCGCTGCTAGCGCCCGCACGTTGCCCCCGGCCTCGTTCACCTTGACCGGAGGCGTGAGCTTCTCCTGGTCCAACCCGAGCCC
>JANWXX010000664.1 GCA_025057345.1 Polyangiaceae bacterium
GCGCTGACGATCGAGCCGTGGACCAGGCTGCCATCACCTACGAAACCGGACGCTACGAAGAGTGTGTCCAGAGGTTCCAGGTACTCCTCCAGCCAGACGCTGCCAACGCTCCCTCCTCTCAGGAGGGTCGTAGCCGCGCCCGAATGTACCTGGCAGCCTGCCTGATGACCCTCAAGCGCACCTCCGAGGCCGACTCCCAGTTTGAACAGCTGATCCGGGAGAACTATCTCTACACCCCGGACCGTGCCTCCTTCTCCCCCTTGATCTTCGGACGTTACCTCGACATCCGAGAGCGCCTTCGGGAGGAGATCGAAGCCAAGGTGAAGCTCGACCAGGCCCGGGAGGAGGAGCTAAGGCGCCTGCAAGAAGAACGGGAGCGCCGAGAACGAGAGCGCCAGGCTACCATTGAGCAGATGGCCCGTGAGCAGATCATCGCCCGGAAGAATTCTCGTATGGTGGCTCTCATCCCCTTCGGTATTGGTCAGTTCCAGAACCAGCAACGGGCCCTAGGCTGGACACTTCTGGGGGTCCAAGCCGCCTTCGCCGCTACCTCCATGGTGACCTACTTCCTCAAAGAGAATATTGAGCGCCAGTTTAGCCCTTCCGTTGACGAGCGAGAGGCTCGCAGGCTCCGTGACCTAGCAGTGCAAGCCAACTACCTCTCCTTCGGTGCCATGGTAGTCACCATGCTCGGCGGCGTGATCCACGCCCAGGTGACTTTCGTTCCTGAATTCCGAGAAACCCGCGAGCGCCCCCTCCCCCCGCCGGTGCCCCCCCTCGCACCCCAGCTAACCGGCGGCCTGCTCCGCTGGGAAGGACGATGGTGATGCCTTAGGGGTCCACCTCGAAGCTGGCGTGGTAGGTCTTTGTACCATCCTCGGCATAGAGCAGGCCTACGCTGGCTACTAGAAGCTCCACAAGAAAAAGCCGGAGAAGTTCCAGCCTATGGATGGGCTGGACATCCAGGGATTCGACCCCAAGGCCATCGACGTCATCAGCAAGATCCTGGCTGACTTCCGTAGACCCGCCGGGCGGCGCGCCGGTGCCCCACCGCAGCCAGCAACCAGCTCAGCGCCAGAAACGCCCCCCCCAGGACCACCGGCGTCAGCGACTCGCCCAGCCCTTGCAACAGGATGCGGGTCAGCTTTGCGTCCGGCACCTCGGATTTTTGCAGATACGAGCAGACCTCGATCAGATCCGAGGCCACCGCCACCGCGACGAACCACCAGACCGCCTTCCCCAGTGCCCTGTGCGAGCCCTCCACCAAGACATCCCCCCGGGCCGCCGCGTAATACGCGGAGGAACCCAGGTTGAGCAGACCCACCAACAGGATTGGGAACATCCCCCAGCCACCCGCACGGAACCACTCCATCGTTCTATCCTCCTCGCCGCGGCGCTGGCCGCGTTCACCCACCGAGAACGCGCGCCCCACCGTGGTGTGACCAACTTTTTAGATATCTCCCCCGGGAACTTCTCCAACCGCGCGCTGTCGCCCATCCCTACCGGGCCACCAGGAGCCTCGGGAGCGAGGAAACGATGAACCAGGACGAGCGCGCGCTGA
>JANWXX010000665.1 GCA_025057345.1 Polyangiaceae bacterium
GGTGGTCCCGGCGATGACGCGGATGCGCCTCCCGCCGTTTCTATCCCACGTCGCGGAACCAGCTTTTGCTGGGGCGGCGCTCCGGCGCGAGTGACCCCCCCCCTCCCCCCGTTTCAATCCCCATACGGGGAACCAGCTTTTGCTGCTTGTGCCTTCCCCTGCTCGGGTCATACGCCCATGCAACAAGTTTCAATCCCCATACGGGGAACCAGCTTTTGCTGTTGTGAGGTAGTCAGGCTGGTCCCCCTCCAGGGAGGAGACGAGTTTCAATCCCCATACGGGGAACCAGCTTTTGCTGCTCGCCGGCGTCTGGCGAGAGCTCAAGCCAGGCGGGGTTTCAATCCCCATACGGGGAACCAGCTTTTGCTGATTGGCCCACGGCTCCCTGAGGGGGCTACCTCCCTCCCGGTTTCAATCCCCATACGGGGAACCAGCTTTTGCTGCCGGAGGGGTTGGAATATATCTGTAAACTTGTACTCCCGGGTTTCAATCCCCATACGGGGAACCAGCTTTTGCTGGTAGTTCCCGGGGGGGGCCGCTATCCAGTCGCTATGGGGGGGGGTTTCAATCCCCATACGGGGAACCAGCTTTTGCTGCCGCGTGGAGCAGCGAAATGCCTCCCCCCCTGTCCTACAGGTTTCAATCCCCATACGGGGAACCAGCTTTTGCTGGCCCGCTTGGCCGGGATAACGTCGGTCCCGGCTGTCGTGGTTTCAATCCCCATACGGGGAACCAGCTTTTGCTGGTTGATCATCAACGGCGCGGTACCTTCGTGCCGGTCAATCAGTTTCAATCCCCATACGGGGAACCAGCTTTTGCTGTCCGAAGGGTTGGAGTATGTGTGCCGGGTGGTCGGGGTTTCAATCCCCATACGGGGAACCAGCTTTTGCTGGGGATGTTATAGTAGACATGAAACGGTATCTGTGTGGGTGGTTTCAATCCCCATACGGGGAACCAGCTTTTGCTGAGTATGTGTGCCGGGTGGTCGGGCCGTGGCTCGCGGCGGTTTCAATCCCCATACGGGGAACCAGCTTTTGCTGTTCGTAGACGGCCCCCACTGCGACTGGATACCGGTCCTGTTTCAATCCCCATACGGGGAACCAGCTTTTGCTGTCTGGTCGACATGAAGAGGTACATGTCTGGCTGGTGGGTTTCAATCCCCATACGGGGAACCAGCTTTTGCTGGGCCGTGGCTCGCGGCGAGCCACGGGCTGGAGTGGGGCGGTTTCAATCCCCATACGGGGAACCAGCTTTTGCTGAGGTCCGCTGTCCTCTGAAACAAAGGCTTTCCTGGATTGTTTCAATCCCCATACGGGGAACCAGCTTTTGCTGTCTTTGTGGATGGTCCACACTGCGACTGGATCGCGGTCGTTTCAATCCCCATACGGGGAACCAGCTTTTGCTGGCGTAGCGCGAGGCAGTGGAGCAGCTCCCCACACACCACCGTTTCAATCCCCATACGGGGAACCAGCTTTTGCTGGACGTGCTCTAAGATCCTTTCGGTTCTGTCGGCCTACCAGTTTCAATCCCCATA
>JANWXX010000666.1 GCA_025057345.1 Polyangiaceae bacterium
TTCGCAGGCTGCGGGGACGGGGGCTCTCCAAAGACGAGATCCACGCTATCGCCGAGTACGTCCAAGCGCTCCCTGGGCCCAATCTTAAGGCCCCAACGACCCCGGAGCAGCAGAGGCTGATTGAGCAAGGGAAGGCCCTCTTTGCCTCCTCCGAAACCGCCTGCTCCACCTGTCACACGGTGGACAAGGCGTTCACCGACGGGCAGAAGTACGACGTCGTTGCCCAGAACGGGGGCTCGAAGCAGCTGCTGGATACTCCCTCGCTCCGCTTTTTGGGAGGCACGGCTCCTTACTTCCATGACGGACGCTATCCGACGCTCCAGGCGATGCTTGAAGCCTCTGACCATGCCATGGGCCACACGCTGCACCTCAGCCGAGAGCAGCGCCTTGCTCTTATCGCTTACCTGGAGTCCCTCTGATGCGGGCTGCCACCATCATCACCTTCTTCGTCCTCTTGTCCGCAGCGAGCGCTTCTGCCCAGGATGCACCAGTTCGCAACCGTTTCCCACGTCAGGGTGAGCGCCGTACCACCCTTGCGACCCTCGATCTCCAGAGTCTTCCCGCGGCAGCGCCCTTGCCCAACGTACTGGACGAGGGCAAAAAACCCACTTCTTTCCCTCTCCAGCTACCGGAAGCGACAGATCTTCGCTTTCAACATGCCAATGGACCCTCTTATGTCCGATGGAAGGCCACGAAATACGGCTCTATCTACGGACACTTGGAGCCGGTGAGAGGAACAAGTTCAGTACGCTTGGCTCGGGATATCCTCCAGGGGTATCACCGTGGGCCAAACATTCCGTTCAGTTGCTCCAACGAGGGAGGAGCCGTAGAAAACATCCACCGGCTTGTGGCTATCCGCTGGGAGCGTCTCCAGATATCTCCTGATGGAGCAGCCGTCCTAGAGGTCAATGATGGCTGGTTCGACGGGAGGGACTGCAAGGCATACGTTGGGCAGAAATCCACGTTCTCACTCAAACCAATCCTCTTCCATGAGGAGACACCCCTGCTCTTCGCCAGCCGCACCGAGGAAGGTCTCCTGCTCCACTTTCCTCCCTCTGCGCGAGTGGTATCGGATGCTGGCGGAGGCACGTCCTCTGCGAAGTCCCTCAACTCACTGCGGAGCGTATGGGTTCCAATCCGCAAGGGCCAGGCATCGAGTGTCCTTGCAGAGCTCAACCCCTACCACGTCGTTCCTTGGATAGCCCAACTCCAGGGCAAGATCCCTCAACCTATCCCAGCCAACCATCGCCAGATCCAGATCGGCGTCGAGGTTCTCCAAGCGGTTCGAGACCAAGAGCCGACGATCCTCCTACGATTGACCGTCTGAAGCTAGCCCATCAAGGGAGTTCTGCAAGAAGATCCCAATGCTTCAGGGGGGTAGCGTGGGGGGGCGGTGGCGCGCTAGCTTCGGAGGGCGATGCCGGATCCAGCCAGCACCATGCCCCTCGATCAGTTCACCCACGAGGCTCGTAGCCTCATTGCTTCTGCGCAAGCGCTCGCCGACGAACAGCGGCACGCGGAC
>JANWXX010000667.1 GCA_025057345.1 Polyangiaceae bacterium
CTTGCTGCAGTCCTTCCTATCTTCCTCACCTTCCTCGTGCTGGTCTTGCTCCCGATCATCGGTCAATTGTTCTGGCAGGGAACCGGGCTTTCGGTGGCGATGGGAGGGTTGGCCACTACTTTCTCTGCCATGTTAATCGGCATCGCCTGGCACCTGCGCACGGCGATCGTCACAACGCTACGGGTACGTCAGGACAAGGAAGCGCTCATTGCCAGCCTGGCTCACGCCAAAGAACAGGCAGAGGCAGCGAACCGGGCCAAAAGCGAATTCCTCGCAACCATGAGCCACGAAATCCGCACGCCGATGAATGGCATCATTGGAATGACTGGCCTGCTGCTCGGCACCCCGCTCACCGTTGAACAGCGCGAGTATGCCGAAACCGTGCGCCGCTCGGCCGAATGGCTCCTGGATATCGTGAACGACATTCTCGATTTCTCGAAAATCGAAGCAGGCAAACTGGAACTGGAAGTGAGCGACTTTGATCTCGCCGAGGCCGTGGAGGAGGTTATCGATCTGTTCGATAAACAAGCCCAAGAGAAGGGACTGGCACTGCTGTATACCTGTGCACCGACGGTCCCCACCGCCCTCCGTGGCGACCCCGGGCGGCTGCGTCAGGTGCTCGTCAACCTCATCGGCAATGCGCTGAAGTTCACGCCTGCAGGCACGGTCGCGGTTCAGGTTGAATGCGTAGCTGACAAGGCGGATACAGCAGTCTTGCGCTTCACGGTAGAGGACACGGGAGTCGGCATTGCACCAGCACAGCGCGCTCGCCTCTTCCAACCCTTCTCGCAAGGGGATGCGTCCACGACGCGGAGGTTCGGTGGTACCGGTCTCGGTCTCTCCATCTGCAAGAGGCTCGTAGAACTGATGGGAGGAGAGATCGGGGTCGAGAGCGAGGTCGGCAAGGGCAGCAGGTTTTGGTTTACCGTGGAGCTGGCAAAACAACCACCAAGAGCGACACTCTCCGCCCAGCAAGCAGACCTCCAGGGGCTGCGCGTGCTCGTGATTGCCAGTGAGGCGAGCACGCGTACCGCGCTGCAGCAGTACTGCAGCAGCTGGGGGATGCAGAGCGAAGGTGCAGAGAACGGGCCACAAGGGCTGGCACTGCTCTATGCGGCAGCCGAAGCTGGCAGACCCTATGACGCAGCCATCCTCGAGCAAGACCTACCGGGGATGGACGGCGTCGAAGTCGTACGGGCAATCAAGGTAACTCACGATCTGGCCCGGCTGAAGCTGGTGCTCGTAACGGCGACAAGAGAGCGGGGGGAACTCAGACGCATCCGCGAAGCCGGGATTGATGCCTGTCTGACAAAACCCGTCCGTCCCTCCCGGCTTTTCAATTGTCTGGTCGCACTCTGCCACACTCCTCCTCTCCCCACTCCGTCTTCCCCTCCTCCCCCTCCTCCGGATCCGGCGCAACTGGACGCTCACCCGAGGAGCCCGCGCATCTTGGTCGTCGAAGATAACGCAGTCAACCAAAAACTGGCCGTGCGCTTCCTGGAAAA
>JANWXX010000668.1 GCA_025057345.1 Polyangiaceae bacterium
CAATCCCCATACGGGGAACCAGCTTTTGCTGGGGCGCGGGAGACCGCAAAAATTGAGCGGTACCTCGCGCCCGTTTCAATCCCCATACGGGGAACCAGCTTTTGCTGGGAAAAGGAGAGGAGCATGAAGCGAGGAGTAGTCATGTCAGACGTTTCAATCCCCATACGGGGAACCAGCTTTTGCTGGTATCTGGATCGTGCTCGTGCTCAGTGCTCAGCAGTGCAGTTTCAATCCCCATACGGGGAACCAGCTTTTGCTGGGGGGGGGGGCAAATGCCCACTCTGCGAGTGGGATAGTGAGTTTCAATCCCCATACGGGGAACCAGCTTTTGCTGGCTAAAGGCCCCAAGGAGGAGGTAATGTACCCACGGCCGACGTTTCAATCCCCATACGGGGAACCAGCTTTTGCTGGTCAACTCCGGAGGGGTTGGAGCATGTTTGCCGCCTGCTCCGTTTCAATCCCCATACGGGGAACCAGCTTTTGCTGGGCGCGGAAAGTCTGGAGAATCGTGAGGGAGATTCTCCGAGAGTTTCAATCCCCATACGGGGAACCAGCTTTTGCTGGTCAGCCGAAGGGGGGGGGTCATCCGGCTGAAGGAGAATGCCGTGTTTCAATCCCCATACGGGGAACCAGCTTTTGCTGGAACCGGACGGGAGGGTGACGTAGACCCCCCCCCGCGGCGGTTTCAATCCCCATACGGGGAACCAGCTTTTGCTGGCGCAACCTTACCGCCGCTTCGTAGACACCCTCTCCAATGGTTTCAATCCCCATACGGGGAACCAGCTTTTGCTGGAATGTGCTGATCGATGGACGTATCGTGTGCTGCTACAGCGTTTCAATCCCCATACGGGGAACCAGCTTTTGCTGGGGTAGCGGCGGTGGCTCTTCCACACAGCCACCGACACCTAGTTTCAATCCCCATACGGGGAACCAGCTTTTGCTGGCTCGGCGTGATCGTCGGCCAAGCATCCGCGCGCCGCTAGGTTTCAATCCCCATACGGGGAACCAGCTTTTGCTGGGTAGGAGATTTGGATTTGATTGGAGACGACGGCGTTGGTTGTTTCAATCCCCATACGGGGAACCAGCTTTTGCTGGCGCTATATGCACCGCCAGACAGAACGCACGCAGACACGCAGTTTCAATCCCCATACGGGGAACCAGCTTTTGCTGGCTCACTGTCACCCGCGAAAAGGCACCCTACCCGGGCTGTTTCAATCCCCATACGGGGAACCAGCTTTTGCTGGCCCACTCTGCGAGTGGGACAATAGTGGCATGATGATTCTGGTGTTTCAATCCCCATACGGGGAACCAGCTTTTGCTGGTGCTCCGCGGTGGAGCGGGAGACCTGCTCCTTACCCCGTTTCAATCCCCATACGGGGAACCAGCTTTTGCTGGCGCTAGCCACGGGCCCAGTAGGCGGCAAACCTGCTCCAAGTTTCAATCCCCATACGGGGAACCAGCTTTTGCTGGAGGGGAGGTAGCTGGGGGGGG
>JANWXX010000669.1 GCA_025057345.1 Polyangiaceae bacterium
AAAGCTGGTTCCCCGTATGGGGATTGAAACAATGTAGCACCCCACCTAAAACTGTCAACCACTTTTTTGTTCCAGCAAAAGCTGGTTCCCCGTATGGGGATTGAAACCTAGATGCCTCTTCCAATGTAACCTTGGTTACCCCCAGCAAAAGCTGGTTCCCCGTATGGGGATTGAAACAGCTGGGACCGGTGCCGGAGGTTGCCCTTCCTCCGCCCCGCCAGCAAAAGCTGGTTCCCCGTATGGGGATTGAAACCGCTATATCTTTATCTGTCAGCACGGTGCTGACACACAACCAGCAAAAGCTGGTTCCCCGTATGGGGATTGAAACCACCTGGACAGATACCTCTTCATGTCTACGAGATCCTCACCACCAGCAAAAGCTGGTTCCCCGTATGGGGATTGAAACTCCCCCTCCCCCCCATCACACGTACAGAAAGTTGGCACATCCCAGCAAAAGCTGGTTCCCCGTATGGGGATTGAAACCCAGGGGAGGCGGGGGTTGCATTTCTTATCATGTTCGCTACCAGCAAAAGCTGGTTCCCCGTATGGGGATTGAAACAGGTTTTCGCGTGTGCCACATGTGCGCGGTCCTTCACGCCAGCAAAAGCTGGTTCCCCGTATGGGGATTGAAACGTTACAGCGTGAGCGCGCTGGGACTGCCCCCTGACCTCACCAGCAAAAGCTGGTTCCCCGTATGGGGATTGAAACACCAGGTGGCCACCATCCAGATAGATACCGTTTCATGTCCCAGCAAAAGCTGGTTCCCCGTATGGGGATTGAAACGGTGTGGTAGACTCTCGGAGAATCTCTTTTACTATCCCCCCCAGCAAAAGCTGGTTCCCCGTATGGGGATTGAAACTGGGGAACTGGCAAAGCGAGATAATGAGATTCGCGCCATCCCAGCAAAAGCTGGTTCCCCGTATGGGGATTGAAACTTACACCACCGAATCTCCGCTCCCGGCGGGAGGGAGGTACCCAGCAAAAGCTGGTTCCCCGTATGGGGATTGAAACCCCCGCAGAGTGGGCAGGTATCTGCCTCCCCCTCCCCATCTTCCAGCAAAAGCTGGTTCCCCGTATGGGGATTGAAACCTCCGGGGCTTCTCCGAGTAAACCTCCCTGGGGAACCAGCCAGCAAAAGCTGGTTCCCCGTATGGGGATTGAAACGTGTGGTAGACTCTCGGAGAATCTCCCTCACGATCCTCCCCAGCAAAAGCTGGTTCCCCGTATGGGGATTGAAACTAGCATGCCCACCCGGTGGGCCGGGTGGGCATGCAAAGAGCCAGCAAAAGCTGGTTCCCCGTATGGGGATTGAAACACGGCGCGGGCCACCTCCTCGTCGTCTTCGTGGAACCCCCAGCAAAAGCTGGTTCCCCGTATGGGGATTGAAACTCACGTCCCTGAGCGCGCAGAATCTCCTGCCACGACATGCCAGCAAAAGCTGGTTCCCCGTATGGGGATTGAAACGAA
>JANWXX010000066.1 GCA_025057345.1 Polyangiaceae bacterium
ACCCCGTTCTGGAGCCCACCCCCCTGCGCTGCGAAGTAGGCCCGCCAGGTCGGATCGACGAGCTGGGGGTTCTCCAGGTAGCGCAAGTATTGTTCCTCAATGAAGCCGGCGTTGATCCCGAATTGCTCAAACATGACAGAGGAGCGCCGTTCTAACGCCAAAGCCTCCCCCGCGCTAGCGCCATCCCAGACCTCCCCCTCATCAAAAGCCCCATCGTGGCAACGAACGGCAACAAGCGGACCAGCTCTGGAGCTAGCTTGAGGCTGTCTTGCCAGGCAATCTGAGCCGCTTCCAGTGCAGCAAAACCACCACAAGCAAGCAACGTTGCCCCGGGGCGATGACGCCCCAGGATCGCTGCTGCCAGCGCCAGGAACCCACGCCCCCCCGTCATTCCCGCATCGTACTGCCGCTGGTCGAAGACCATGTGGACCCCTCCTAGCCCACAGGCCACCCCCGACAGTACCGAGGCCCAGAGCCGTGTCGCCCCCACCTCTACCCCTGCTGCCTCCGCAGCCGCCTCGTTGTCCCCGCTCGCCCTTAGTCGTAGCCCTAGCCGTGTCCGCTCCAGTACTAGCACCAACATCCCAGCGGCCACCCCAAAGACCAGTAGCGCAGGTTCGCTCACCACCCGCAACACTGCGGAGGTAGACTCCAACCCCGGGAGCCCAGGTACCTTCGGGGAGTTCGATGCGCTCCCGTACAGCAGCCGGAGCGCCACCCGCCCCCCTCCGTAAGCTGCCATCGTCAGGGCGATCCCGCTCACCATCGCATCCACCCGAGCACGCACCACCAACACCCCGTGCAGCAGGCAGTAGAATGCACCACCAGACACCCCAGCCCCCAACCCCACCAGTCCGCTCCCCGTAGCGATCGCCCCCACCGCTGCACACAGTGCGCTCACTCCCAGTGCCCCCTCCAGTCCAATGTTCACCACCCCGGAACGCTCCGTCAGTACCGCTCCCAGCCCACAGGCCATATAGGGAACAGCCATACGAATCGCCTCTGCAACAAAGGTCGTGAGCTGACCACTCACCGTCGACCCCTCCCTGCGGATGCCGCCACCAACACCGCTGCTGTCAGCACATCCATTGCCTCCCTTGGCAGGCTCGCATTCAACACAAGACCCGCCTGCTGCAACGTCCCCAGCAGCAATGCCGCCCCCACCAACCCCACAGCACTCCCCTGACCTAGCATCGCCACCGCAATCCCTCCGAAGCCCGCCCCCGCCCCTAGCCCTAGCTCGTAGTATCCCTTGTACCCCAACACCGTCGCCGAAGCCCCCAGCCCGGCCCGCCCCCCGGAAAGCGCCATCGCCTGCCAGAGTCGTCTCCCCCCCGGGATTCCCTGCGCCTCGCATACCCCCGCCCCTAGCCCCACCCACCCAAACTCCCTCCCTGTCACCGAAGACCGCTCCCAGCGGAGCACAAGCAAGCAAACCACCAGAGCCAACACGGTAGCCAGGCTCGCCGCGCTCCCCCGAAACACTTCGCTCAACTGCTCTAGACGGGGCAGTAGAGCCCCAGATATTGCATCGCCGCTTCGATACCCTGTAACTCCAACCCCTCGCCGCAGAACGTAAGGCACCAACGCCTCCACGATGCGGTTGAGGAGCAGAGTCACGATGACTTCATGCGCACCAAACTTCACCTTCATGGCCCCGGCAACGGCACCCAGACCAGCCCCGCCCACCCCAGCAGCCCCCAGCGACATCAGCACTCCTAGTGGCCAAGGTGTACTTGAGGGAAGCCGAGAGGCGACAACCCCGGCGGCGAAACTCCCCAGCAAGAGCTGACCCTCCACCCCAATGTTGAACAAACCTGCCCGGAGCGCCACCCGAAAACCAAGCCCAGTCAGCAGAAGGGGCGTCGCCTTGTAGATCACCTGCCCCAACCCGTACATCGTACCCCAGGTGCCTTCCAGTGCCTTGAGCAGTGCAACCCGCGGTGCTTCCCCCGCCAGAAAGGCAAGTCCATCGAACAGCAGCAACACAACGACCACACTCCACACCCCACGGCGTACACCGGGCGGCAACGAAGGTCGGCTTACAGCCTCGCTCAAGACCCCTCCAACATCACTCGGCCTAGCTCCTGCTCCCTCACGTCCGGGGGCAGCTCGGCAACCACACGGCCCTTTCTCATTACCAAAAGCCGGTGCGCTATGGTACGAAGCTCGCTCCAATCACCACTGATCAACAGCACCCCAGCCCCTCCCTCTGCCGCCGCAACCAGCCGCTGCTGGATCTGGGCCGCTGCCGCTGCATCAATCCCTCGGGTCGGGTAGGCGGCCACCAACATCCGTGGGGCTCGATCCAGTGCTCGGGCCATCACCAGTTTCTGCTGGTTCCCTCCACTGAGTGTGCCAGCCTGCAGGGACGGATCCGCAGGTATCAGGCCGGAGACTGCCATCCTCCGCACTACCTTTGCCTCCTCGTCTGGTCCTAGATCCCCCAGCACAAGGTTGTCATGAATCGTCGCCCCGGCCAGCAAGGCAAATCGATGCCGATCACCATGGACTACCTCCAATCCCGCAGCACGTCGTGCAGAGGGAGGCGCTCCAGCAAGCTCGCACCCCCCCAAGCGCTGCGAACCTCGTGCTGGCCTCAGCCCCGCCAGTGCTTCCACTAGGGCCTCCTGCCCGTTGCCGTCGACTCCTGCAATGCCTACCATCTCGCCCCTTCTCACCCGAAGTTCTTTTACATCTAGCCCCTCAGCTTGCAACCCGACCACCACCAGCAACTCCGGTGCCTCTCCCCCCACCGCAGTCGGGCGCTTGACTGCCGGGATCTCCCCTAGCGCCCGCAACGAGAGTTCTGCCGTCGTCACCTCTGACACAGCTCCTTGAAATACCTGCTCTCCACCCCGAAGCACGGTGACTTGGTCCGCATACCGGCTCACATCCTCCAAATGGTGCGTCACCACTGCCACCGCAGCTCCTTGCTTCGCAATCCGACGGAGCAGTTCGTAGAGCCCCTGCGCCTCCCCCGGCGTGAGCACCGCTGTTGGCTCGTCCAGCAGCAAAAGTGAGGCCCCCCGGACCAGAACCCTCAGAATCTCCAGCCGCTGTTGCTCCCCCACGCTTAGCGACGCTGCAGGTACGTCAAGATGGACCCTGAGACGAGTCATTGCTGCAATCTCCTCAGCCCTGGCCCGAGTCACCGAGGGGCGGAGCCAGCCGAGGAGGCCAACCGGCTCGACCCCAAGCATCAGGTTCTCCATGCCGGTGAACGATGGGACTAGGGCGAAGTGCTGGTAGACCATCCCGACGCCACGCCGGATCGCCTCAGCAGGAGTCGCGGGGTCGAGGCGCTGACCACGGATCCAAACCTCCCCCTCCGTGGGTACAACAGCTCCCGCCATAGCCTTGAGCAAGGTAGATTTTCCGGCGCCGTTCTCCCCAACCAATGCATGGATCTGCCCGGGGAAGAGCCGGACCGACGCCTTGTGGACAGCCACCTTGTCCCCGAAGCGACAAGTCACCCCCCGAGCTTCCATCCACGCTTCATCATACACGAGGTGTGGAATAGCCGAGGAGCCTGTGCAGGGGAACGTCTCGCGTAGGAGGACAAAGCAACCCCCCCGGTGGGAGGGGTTGTGGGGCCAGCTAGCTCGGAGGATGCCGGTTCAGCCGCCGGCTTTGGCTTCGCCGGAAGCAGAAGCCGAAGCCTTCACGTCGACGGAGACGTTGACGTTCGCCTTGACGCTGGCCATCGCGTCGAAGGCAGCGGTGAAGGGCGCTGCGATGCAAGCGGTAATCTTGAGGGCACCCTGAGCACCACCCTTGGCACCAGCCTTGGCCGCCGCTTGGACGCCCTCAAGCACCGCTTTGCCGCTAGCCACGACACCTTCCAGGCGATCCTTCATCCCCACGGCGATCTTGATCACACCGCCGAGGTTGTTCTTGATAGCGCCCTCAAATTTGGCTTGAGCCTGGGCGTCTGCTGACCCCTCTACCTTGACCGCAACCCGAACAGGGGTGCATTCGACCTTGCCAGAAACCTGGGCGTCGCAGGAAGCCTTGCACTCAGCACTAACCTTCGGGGGCTCAAGCTTACCGGAGCACTTCGGCGACTTCATCTCGACGGAGCACTTGCCAGAGCAAGTGCCCTTGCAGGAGCCGCCAGTCTTTAGCTGGCACCCGCCCTTGCACTCACCCTTGCACTCGCCCTTCATGTTGCCCCGGCACTTGCCTTCGCAGGTGCCCTTGCACTCGGCGCCCTTGGAGTCTTTGCCGTCGCACTTACCGTCGCAGGTACCCTCGCAGGTGCCCTTCATCTCGGCGCCGCATTCACCGCCACACTCGCCCTCGCACTTAGCCCCAGCCTCAAGCTCGCAGGAACCTTCACACTTGGCATCGCAGGTGCCGGAGAGCTCACCGCCCTCGCACTTGACCTCCGCCTTGCCGCCGGTCGCCTGCACATCGCAGGAACCGGCGCACTCAGCCATAGCATTGACGGAGGCAGAGCACTTGGGCGGCTGGAAATCTAGCTTGATCTTGATGTTGGCGCCCATCTTGGCCTTGACCTCGCCCATGGCCTTGATGGCACCCTTGCAGGCAGACTGGGCATCCTTGCCTTCGGGGGCACCAAGGTCTTTTGCGAGGCCGTTGCAGGCCACCTTGAGCTGGCCGTCGATCTCGGCTGCCAGGTTCTTGAGATTCAACGCTGCTTGGAGGCCACCCTTAATCTGAGCGCCCACCTTGGCATCTACCTTGAGGGTGGCCGCCCAGTCCGCCTTGGCAATGGCGTTAAGGTTGGTGACGTCCACGTCGCACTTGGCACCCGGCACCATATCGCCGAGCTTGCCACAGTTGACGAGCACCGGGGCCGCGAGCATCGCGGCGAAGAACGGCATAGAAACCACCCGAAAACGATTCGAAGTCATGTGCCAGACCCTCCGTGAACCTTGAGCTAGCTGTCTGATCTTTCGGGCGCACTCTATACACCGGCTCGGCGCCCTTGGAAGTCTTATTTCGCTCGCCACCAGGGCCTAGCGGGGGATCACCGGAACCCCGTCGCGCCCATCGCCCATTGCCCTCCGAAAGTCCAGAAAAAAAAGAGCAGTGGCAGCACTTGTTCATGGCGAGCCTGCCGGGTTCACTTCCGTAAGCACTCCGCAGGGGAGCTTCACAGAAACCCCCTTGGTCAACCAATGAACCCTCCCCCCCACCGGAGTCACCGACCCAACTCGAAGGAATCGGGGGCCACAGGAGACGATCAGCACTTTGTTGGTTTCCCCTGCGAGGGCCCCATTGAGGTAGACGTTCCCCGGCTCCGCAAACCGCACCAGCAAAGCGCCCTGTTTGGGTCCTAGATCCGGTAGGGAGGGCGCTGCCGACGTAGGCGGCGGCGCCGGCGGTTCCGGCAGTGCCGACGGTTCCGGCAGTGCCGACGGTACGGAAACCTCTACAGATGCTATCGGAGCGGAGCTAGCGGAAGGAGCGGGCGCTTTCCCCCCTGTGTAGCGGGAAACTCCCAGCACCGCAGCCCACCCAAGCGCGATGAGCCCCGTGATCCCGGCTGCGATTCTCACGTTTCGTCGAGCAGCCCGAGGCTGGGTAAGGAGCGTGGACGCGGAGCGCTCGCCTTCCACAGGGATCTCCCGAGGAGGTACTGAAGGAGGAGGCGGCGGCTCCATGTCCGGGAGCGTGACTCGAGGAACTCTTGCAGGGGCCACCGGTGGGGGTGCTGCCGGAGACACAGGACCCCCGGAGGAGTCTGCCACCACCGGGGAGGGTGCCGGCGTCGATACGGCACCTTCTCCGGATCGAGCAATACGGCGTAGAGAGAAGGTGGCCGAGGACTCCCCCTCCCGCCTAGATATCGCTATACGCCGGCTGGGAGGCATGCGAACCGGCTCCATGCCGGATGTAGACTCTCGCACGTCCTGACCCCGGAGTACCACCACCCGCTCTCGCAGCATCTCCTTGCCGCTCTCCACGTCGACGGTCTTGGCAAGCCACCTCTCCACCTCCGCAGCGCTGATCTTCCTCTTTTCGACCGTAGGTTCCAGCATCGCGTCGATCACCGCAGCAATCTCCCGCGGAACGCTCGACCTCAGCACCGAAACGGAGGCCAGTTGCGGGCCGCCCATCATCATCATCAGCTCCGTCTGACGGCTCTTCTGCGGTGTCCCTGCGGCAGCTGGTGGGTTCCCCGAGAGCATCTCCCAGATGACCAAACCTGCCTGATAGACATCCGTACGCTCGGTGATACGTTCCCCGCGAAGCTGTTCCGGCGCCATGTACCCCGGTGTCCCCTTCACCAACCCTACCGCCGTGTCCGGCGATCGCCCCATGATCTTGGCCAGCCCAAAGCCGGTCAACCGCACCTCCCCCCCCCACCCGATCTGGAGAGCCGCCGGGGAGATCGCCCGGTGCCCCACAGGCGTCTTCCGATCGTCGTCATCTACCATCTGGTGGGCGTAGGCCACAGCACTCACCAGCCGGTGGGCTACATAGTACACCACTTCGTCCGGGAGCTGCTGCTTCCGCCTCCGAGCCGACGACAGAACTCGCGCGAGCGTCGTCCCCTCCAGCCTCTCTAGCACCAGCACCAGCCGCCCCTCGTGCTCGAAGAAGTGGTACATCCGCGAGATGAAGGGGTGATTGAGCCGTGCTACCACGGATGCCTCATGGGCTAGCTCCGCGCCCACCTCCGGATCGTCCTCCGCAGGCGCCAGCTTCAGCTCCACCATCCGGGTGAATCCCCGGGGGCCTTCCTCCCGCCCCAAATAACGATCCGCACCGCCGGTCGAAGACAGCCGCCGCAGGACGATGTACGGTCCGATTCGCTCGGGGATAGGTGCCCTCGGAAACATGCTTGGGCACCAAGTGTACGGCGCCCGTCCTCCTCCCTTCACCTTTTCGGTGACGATCGTCTCAGCGTCGCCGCCCTGCGCTCGGGGGAGGCTCCGGCAGATCGGCGAACAACCGCTGCTGTTCAGGGATCACCCTCTCTGCCCTCCTCGGCCCCACCGTCTGCCCCAGAAGCTCCCGCTCCCTCGCCAAATCCTCCTCGATTTGCTCCTGGTTGTCGTAGGCAAACGCTAGCGCCGCCAACACCCGTGCAGGCCCCAGTTGGGGGTACCTCCGCATCAGCGCCTCAATTCCCACCCCGCTCCGGTGCCATGCCCACAGCCGCCTCACAGGTACCCGCGACCCCTCCACATACGGGCTCCCCCCCAACACTTCCGGATCGATCCGCACATGCCGGTGCCAGATCCATGCTTTCTGCAGGCTCATCGTACACCCAGCATAAGCCTTTCCTTGCCCACAACGCCCCTCTCTGGAAAAAAAGGTTGACCCCTGGGCATTCCTGAGTAGTCTCCCGCCCGTCGCCGCGGGGCACTCCCAAACCCCAACGCATCCTTCCCCTTGGGGGATCGTCTAATGGCAGGACTACGGATTCTGGCTCCGTATATCAAGGTTCGAATCCTTGTCCCCCAGCTACTCCTCACTTCCCTCCTCCTTTACCCCTCGCCTCCAGGCCCCATCGTCTAGCGGTTAGGACATCGGCCTCTCACGCCGGTAACACGGGTTCGATTCCCGTTGGGGTCGCTATGCCAGCCACCTTCCTCCAGGTTCGCTGGCTTTTGGTGTTTTTCTCCTCCCTCTTCCCTGCTCCCACCCCCTCATCTTTCGCCCTCGCCTTCCCGGACGCTGGCATCGCCCAACCACCTATGATACCTACTGACTGACTCGCCAGTCAGTGTTCTCCAGGGGGGAGCCGACTGGCCCACCAGACACCAGGGAGACACCATGGGGCGTAGCTTCACAGAGCCAGTAGCGATCGGTGTGGACGTGGGATCAACGACGGTGAAGGCCGTGGTGCTGGATCCGACGACGATGGAGATCCTGTGGAGCGACTATCAGCGCCACAACACCAAACAGCCGGAGAAAGTGGCAGAGCTGCTAGAGGAGATCGAACGATCGTTCCCCGAATCACCTCGGCACCGGTGGCGGATCTTCCTAACCGGTTCCGGCGCAGCACCGCTGTGCCCTGCACTAGGGGCGAAATTTGTCCAGGAAGTCAACGCGGTGACACTGGCGGTAGAGCGGCTCCACCTGGACGTAGGCAGTGTGATCGAGCTAGGAGGTCAGGACGCCAAGATCATCATCTTCCACAGAGATGAGGAGACGGGCGAGAAGACTGCAGCACCCTCGATGAACGACAAGTGTGCTTCCGGGACGGGAGCCACCATCGACAAGTGCATGATCAAGGTGGGGCTACCGCCGCAGGAAGTGGTGAGGCTCCACTTTGACGACTCAAAGCTGCACCATGTAGCCGCTAAGTGTGGGGTCTTTGCCGAAACGGATATCGTCAACTTGGTTAAGAGCGGCATTCCGGCGTCGGAGATCCTGTGCAGCCTGGCAGATGCCATCGTGCTCCAAAACCTCTCGGTTCTCACCCGAGGCTCCACCCTCCGGCACAAGGTCATTCTGCTGGGGGGTCCCAACACGTATCTTCCGTTTCTCCAAGAGTGCTGGCGGAAGCGGATCCCGGAAACCTGGGCAGAGCGCGGCTACGCCTGGCCCTCCGACCGTCCTATCGAGGAAACCATCTTCGTGCCGGAGAACTCCCAGTACTATGCAGCCTTCGGAGCCTGCGTGTATGGGCTCAAAGAAGCGGAGGACGTGGGGGTCTACGCTGGGCTCGACGGGCTACGGGAGTACATGACCCATGGTCGTAAGGCCCGACTTGGGGAGAGTGCAGGCCCCCCCTTGGTGAAGAGCAGCGACGAAGTAGCAGAATTTCGCAAGCTCTATTCCATCCCGAAGTTTGCTCCACGAAAGTTCGCCCCGGGGGAGGTGGTACGGGCGGTGATCGGCCTCGATGGCGGCTCTACCTCGTCGAAAGCGGTATTGGTAGATGAAGAGGGGGAGATCCTTTGCAAGGCTTACCAGCTCTCCAAAGGAAACCCCATCCAGGATACGAAGGAGCTACTAGCCAAGCTGAAGGGTTTTGTGGTTGACCAGGGGGCCAAGCTGGAAGTGCTCGGCTTCGGGGCCACAGGCTATGCAGCAGACGTACTCCAGGAGTGCGTCAAGGCGGACGTGAACATAGTGGAGACCGTGGCCCACATGATGAGCGCCGTGAAGTACTTTGGCGATATCGATGTCATCTGCGACATCGGCGGCCAGGACATCAAGGTGCTGTTTATGAAGAACGGCGATATCGCCAACTTCAAGCTGTCCAACTCTTGCTCTGCAGGGAACGGCATGCTGCTCCAGGCGATGGCGGACCAGTTCGGCCTGAACGTGAGCGAATACGCTGATGCCGCCTTCCAGGCAGAGCTAGCACCGAAGTTTTCCTACGGCTGCGCGGTATTCCTCGACACAGACCGCGTGAACTTCCAGAAGGAAGGGTTCTCCAAAGAGGAGCTTCTCGCAGGGCTGGCACAGGTGTTGCCCAAGAATGTCTGGCAGTATGTGGTGCAGGTACCCCGGTTGGCATCCCTGGGACGGCGCTTCGTGCTCCAGGGAGGAACTCAGTACAATCTGGCAGCGGTCAAGGCTCAGGTCGATTACATCAAGCAGCGGGTTCCTGGTGCGGAGGTGTTCGTCCATCCTCATACGGGGGAGGCCGGTGCGATCGGTGCGGCCTTCGAAACCCTTCGAGTCGTCAAGCGTCGAGGTTACTCGACCTTCATTGGTATCGATGCAGCGATCAACCTCCAATACACCACCAAGAACGACGAGGAGACGGTCTGCCACTTCTGCCCCAACGAGTGCAAACGAACGTTTATCGATGCCTTCCGCCCTGACGGCACCACAGCCCGGTACATCTCTGGGTTCTCCTGCGAGAAGGGCACCGTCGAAAGCGAAGAGGCGATGCTCCGACTGGTGGCCGACCGGAAGAAGATCGCCAAGCAGTACCCGAACTTGGTCGACTATGAGTCCAAGCTCGCCTTCCGCAGCTTCTACAAACCCGCGAAGATGCCAGAAGCTGGCACTCCCATCAAAGACTTCATCGTCAAGAAAGGGCTTTTGAGCAGCAAGCGGGTGGAGGTAACAAGGCCATTCCAACGGAGCGGGCCCGAGGCTGCGGAACGGCTACGGCGGGTGCGCATCGGCATTCCTCGGGTGCTGAACATGTACTCGACGGCACCCTATTTCCGAACCTACTTCGAGGCCCTTGGGGTACCCAAGAACCACGTGGTCTTCAGCGATGAAACCAGCGAGGAGATGTGGGTCGAGGGCGGCAAATACGGCTCTGTGGACCCATGCTTCCCTTCGAAGGTAGCTCAGGCCCACATCCACAACCTGCTGTTCCATCACCACTCCCCGGAAAAACCTCTCCATTACATCTTCTTCCCTATCCTGACCCACGTCCCGAGCTTTGGTGAGAACGTGATGGATAAGGCCTCCTGTCCCATCGTGGCCGGCGTCCCCGATGTGATGAAAGCCGCCTTCACCAAAGAGGTCGACTTCTTTGCCCAGCGAGGCATCGAATACCTCGATCCGGCGCTGACCTTCGGCGAGATGACCCTAACGGCACGGCGCATGTTCGAGGTCTGGGGTCCCCGTCTCGGCATCACCGAGGACGAGAGCGACCACGCTCATCGCGAAGGCATGAAGGCGTTGGCCCTCTTTGAGCACGATCTCCAAGAGAAGGGCCGCGCCATTCTGGAAACCGTCGAGGAGGAGGATCGGATTGCCTTGCTGATGGTCGGGCGTCCCTACCACTCGGACCCGGGGCTTAACCACGGCATCCCCGAGGAGTTCCAAGTACTTGGCTACCCAATTCTTTCGGTCCGGTCCCTCCCCCGAGACGAGGCCTTCCTCCGGCGCTTTTTCAAGGCAGAGGTAGAGCGAGGTCAGCACCCCCTCGATATCAACGATGTTTGGCCAGAAAACTACTCTGCAAACAGTGCGCAGAAGGTATGGGCGGTGAAGTTTGCCGCTCGTCATCCCAACCTTGCTCTGCTGGATCTTTCCAGCTTCAAATGTGGCCATGATGCCCCCACCTACGGCATCATCGAGAATATCGTCTCCACCTCCGGTGTCCCTTATGCGGCTCTCCACGACATCGACGCCAATAAGCCCGGAGGATCCATCAAAATCCGCGTCAAAACCTATGCCCACACCCTTAAACTGCGGCAGGAAGCCCTGGAAGATCTCTCGCGAAAAAAGGCAGAGTTGGCCTATAACCTGGACCGGAAACGCCTAGAGCTGCTCCAGCGCCGCCGTGATCAGATGCAAGGTCTGCGCGATGCAGAGCTGGATCGCCAGATCGAGGAGTTGTCCGCACGCCTCCGTGCCTATCAACCCCACCACCCCGCTGCCCCAGAGCCCGTCCAAGGTCTGGTACAGCTCAAGAAAAAAACCTCCACCGGTGAGCTCACCCCCGTTTGAACCTCTCTCCCCTCTCTCCCTCGTCCGGGGAGCAGGGACCGTATGGAAGAACCCTATGACCCAGATCGCAACATCCAAGAAGAGCCTTCCGTTGGTGAATGGATGGAAGAAGACCCTCCTGGACGATGCTTTGGAGGCAGAACTCCGAGCCTACGAGGAGGCAGAGCGCGAGCGCCTAGGTATCCAGGCAGAGCGACGCCAGTGGGCAGACAATATGCTCAAACCAGTGATGACCAAAAAGGAGCGGTCCAATGTCACCATTCTGGTGAGCGGGCTTACAGCCGCACAGGACTTCTTCGTAGAAGGAGCGCTCCGAGGCCTCGGATACCGAGTGAAGTTCTTCGGTGTGGCGGATAATGCCGGGCTCCAAGTAGGCAAGGAGTTCGGCAACCGCGGCCAGTGCAACCCGACCTATTTCACCGTAGGCAACTTGGTCAAGTACCTGATCGACCTCCGTGACAAGGAGGGAATGCGCACCGAGGATATCATCAAGAATTACGTGTTCCTCACTGCCGGCGCCTGTGGCCCCTGCCGGTTCGGCATGTACGTCACGGAATACCGTAAAGCCCTGAGGGATGCCGGCTTCGACGGCTTCCGGGTGATGCTCTTCCAGCAGACCGGAGGGCTGTCCCAGGCCACCGGCGACGACGTGGGTCTAGAGATGAACCCTCCCTTTTTCATCGGCATCATCAAGGCCATCGTTTGTGGTGATGTGCTCAATGCGATGACCTACCGCATTCGGCCTTACGAGGTCGAACCCGGCTCGGTCAATACCGCTGTCGAGGAGTGCAAGCAGATCATCTACCAGGCGCTGGTGGAGCAGACCAACATCTTCCGAGCACTGTGGCGCTGCCGCCAGGTGCTCGGCAAGGTGAAGCTCGACCGGCTGCGCCCCAAAGCCAAGACCGCTATCATCGGCGAGTTCTGGGCCATGACCACCGAGGGGGACGGCAACTACCAGCTCCAGAAGTTCCTCGAAAGCGAGGGGGGCGAGAACGACATCCAGCTCACTACCGCTTGGCTCCTCTACAACATCTGGGAGGTGGCACGCGACACTCGCGAACGCCGTGATCTCCGCGGTGCTGATGGGGGGCTCTATGGCCTCGAAGGCCTTGACGAATGGGGCATCTCTCGCCGACTCGCTACCATGAAGCTTGCCGAGTGGGCGCTTCGCATCGGCTTTAATGCCTTCGCCTGGCCCCTTGGTCTCTATAACTATCATCTGCCGGATATGGACAAGATCGCCGAGGTGGCCCACAGCCATTACAGCAATGACCTCCGCGGTGGTGAGGGTCACATGGAGGTCGGGAAGCTCATCCTCAATGTGGTCAACCGCAAGGCCAACATGACCGTCAGCGTCAAACCCTTCGGCTGCATGCCTTCCTCCGGGGTCTCCGATGGCGTCCAGTCGCTGATCACCGCACGCTACCCTGGCACCATCTTCTGTGCCGTAGAGACTAGCGGGGACGGTGCTGTCAACTTCTACTCCCGGGTGCAGATGTACATGTTCAAGGCCCGTGCTGCCGCCGAGGCTGAGCTGCAAAAAGCCCTGGACGATACAGGGCTTACCCTTGAGGAGATCCGTGCCTTCCTCGCCCGACACCCCAAATACAGCCGCTTCACCTATTACCCTGCCCACACCGTTGCTTCTACCGCGGCAAACCTCGTCTATGAGGTGGCTCCCCTCCTGAAGCTCTCCCGTACTGAGCGTGCTGCCCGCGTCATATCTGCTGCTGTTCAACAGTTCAAGGATGCAGTGGTCGCACTTCCCGGATTCGCTCGCCGTGCCTGTGACTTCCTCACCGACGAAGACAACCACGAGCGCATCCGTCAAGATGCCTCCCTCGTTGCTGACCTCCTCCGTGGCAAGGCAGACCAGCACCTCACCCCGCTCGCAAGGAAACTCATCCCCGAGATTCTCTTCGGCCGTCTCCGGGAAGAGCCCCACCACCATGCGACCGCTCTCGCCGCAGAATGATTCACCGACGCACGGAAACGGGCTGGATCAAGCCACCAAGGCGCAGAGCTAGTTCTCGGTAGAAGCGACGGAGGCGAGCAATGCCGTCGGGGTCTCGGTGAAGGGTGGACTCGTGCATGTAAAGCCGTCGAGCCACTTCGATCTGCACCGCATGGACCCCCCGGGCCGGGGCCCCATAGTGTTGGGTCGAGTAGCCCCCACGATAAGGGTCGTCGTGCTTGACAGTAAAGCCAAAAGCGCGGGCAAAACGGTCGACGGTTTCGATCACTGGAGCGGCAGCGCTGGTTTTGCCCCGAGTGCCAGGGACCACATCGGCTCTGGCAACCTCCTTACCGGTGGTGAAGGAGAGCCCATGGCTGGGCATGGAGTGAGCGCATACCAAGATCACATGGCCAAAGCGTTTCCTCTTCTCGTCAAGGAGGCGCTGAAGCGTAGCGTGGTAAGGGCGATAGATGAGGTCGAGACGGCGCTCCAACTCGCACCGGGGAAGCGGGGCAGCCAGGGCGCGCTCGCCATCAGTAGCTCGGTGCCAAATCAGCCCATGGGGAGCCTCGTGGCCTAGACCACCCTCAACCGCATGGCGATCCACTTCGTCGTCGCGCCGGTTGAGGTCGATGAAGTAACGGCTCGTGCGGGCAATGAGGACCGTGGCTCCGACCTCCGTCACCTCGGGAACCAGCTCGTCCACGAAGAGATCGGCGTCACGGGCCAGAGCGCGAGCACTCACCAGCAGCGTCGACAGGCAGATGGCGTCTACCAGCAATCCGGCATGGGGCACCTCGACCACCACTGGAAGCTCAACCCCCCGCGGCGGCAGCACCTGGAAACAGTCGTCTGGTTCGAGGGGCCCCGGCAGCACAACCGCAGATTCTAGCGTATCTTCCCCGGGAAATCAGCCTCAACCCCCTGAGCCAAAGCATGGCAAGAGAGAGGCAGAACACCCAAGCTTAGGCCCTACCTCCGCCCCTCGGGTGCGCCGCTGCATGAGCACGACGCAAGTGCTCTCGGGTCACATGGGTGTAGACCTCGGTGGTGACGATGTTCGCATGTCCCAACATGGCCTGAACGCTCCGCAGGTCTGCTCCTCGCTCCAATAGGTGGGTCGCGAAGCTGTGGCGGAGCTGGTGAGGCGACACGCTCCGGGTGATCCCTGCGGCCTTTGCGTGGGCCCTCACTACCTTCCAGAACCCCTGGCGGGTAAAGCCCTTGCCCTGCCGGGTCAGGAAGAGTACCCCCTCCTGACCTTTCGCCCGCACAGGACGATCCACCTTCAAGTAGTTCCGCACAAGCTCCACCGCGATGGGTGTCAGGGGAATCAGCCGACGTTTTTGCCCCTTCCCTAGCACGGACACCAATCCGTCCGTCAGATCCACATCGCCCACCCGCAGCTTTACCAGCTCGCTCACCCGGAGCCCCGCCGCGTACATCACATGGAGCATCGCCCGGTCTCTTCTCCCCTGCTCACTCTCAGGGGACGGCGCCTCTAGCAGCCGCTCGACCTCCTCGAAGCTCAACCTTCGGGGCAACCGCCGCCCTAGTTTCGGTCGATCCAAGAGCTGCGAGGGGTCTTCTTCAAGGATCCTCTCCTTTACCAGGAACCGGAAGAACCCCCGAATCGCGGACAGGTGCCTCGCCACCGACCGAGCCGACAACCCCTCACCTACCAGCCTCGCCAGCAAGGCCGTCATCACCCCTACATCCAATTCCTTCACCCCTTTGACCTTCTCCTCCTCCGCTTGCCTCGCCAGCTTCGCCAGGTCCCGGGCGTAGGCTTGCAGGCTGTTCTGCGCCAGCCCACGCTCCACCCGCAGATAATCCAGGTACGCATCGATGTACGAATCAAGGAACAGGGTGCTCATGGCACTCATCTACCAACCTACTTCGCCAGCCACGGAGCGCCACTTTTTGGTTCTGGAGCAGACCCCCA
>JANWXX010000670.1 GCA_025057345.1 Polyangiaceae bacterium
TTGTCCTTGGGCGAGGCCATCGTAGGATAACAGCCCGACATCACACGGTATTCCTGGGTGGGTGCGTAACTCCTAACCTGATCCAGCTCGGCGGTGTCTCCATCCTCACCGATCCGGTGCTCTCCTCCCGTGTGGTCCTCGTCCCTCGCAACACCCCGCCTGGGCTCAACTACGATGCCCTCCCTCCTATCGATGCGGTCACTGTCAGCCACAATCACCTCGATCACATGGATGCTCCCACGCTGCGACGCCTCGGTCCCTCCATACGCTACGTGGTGCCCCTGGGGCTAGGCGACTGGTTCTTGAAGGAGGGGCTGCGGGATGTGATCGAGTTGGATTGGTGGCAGAGTGCTGAGGTCCGTGGCGTTCGGATCACCCTCGTACCTTCTCAGCATTGGTCTCAGCGGGGCCTGCTAGATACCGATACCACCCTCTGGGGAGGCTTTATCTACGAGGCAGGAGGGCTCCGGGCTTACCACTCCGGAGATACCGCGTACTTCTCCGGTTTCCGGCTCATCGGGGAGCGCTTTGGCCCCATCGACGCCGCCATGCTCCCCATTGGAGCCTACGACCCCCGCTGGTTCATGCGCCCCCAACACATGAATCCTGAGGACGCTGTGCAAGCATTCCTTGACCTAGGCACACGTCGCTTCTTCGCTATGCATTGGGGCACCTTCAAGCTCACCGACGAGCCCCTCGACGAGCCCCCCGAGTTCACCCACCGTGTCTGGCTTGCTCGCGGCCTCCCTCGGGAGCAGCTTGTCATCCCCGCCATCGGAGAAACCATCTTCCTGGGATCTTGAAACCAGGCTCCTCTCTTCTGCAATGCCGTTGCAACCTACCTCGCCTGGGAAGATACTTTGAGCCAATGAACCTTCGAGGCAGCCTCGTCTCTCTCCTCTTCCTTAGCATGTCGATGCTTCGTTGTAGCGCTGAAGATCAGGAGCCTCCCCCCACTTCCCTTGTTGCCGTCCTTGGAATCGAGGGGCGCTGCGTCGAGTCGCTTCGCCGGGTAAAACTTGAGTTGGATTCGTCGCTCCTACTGGATACACCGATTCAGGACCCAACGGTCATGCCCCTGGCGGTTGTCCTACAACTCCCGCGGCAAGGGCCTCCCTTCCGGCTGCGCGCTACGTTCACCACGGTCGATCCTGCAACCAAGGTCACTTCTGGGGCTTCCTCTCTTCTTCAAGAGACGCACTTCGAAGTTCTCATCCCCGCTGGCTCTAGCGGACGCGTGACCCTCTCAGCTCCCTGCGTCTGCCTGGGGCTCCAATGTTCCGAAGGGGTAAGCTGCCGAGAGATCCCTCCAGGCTCTGGTAAGGCATCTTGTGTCGCTACGACTATGTGCTGGGATGGAGTCTGCAGCCCCTCCGAGGATGCATCCATCTGTCCTGCAGACTGTTCCCCACAATGCGGGGATGGCCGCTGTGAACACGAAGAGAACTGCCCTGTGGACT
>JANWXX010000671.1 GCA_025057345.1 Polyangiaceae bacterium
CCGCGCGCCACGGCCCAGCAAAAGCTGGTTCCCCGTATGGGGATTGAAACGGTGGGCCGGGTGGGCATGCACAGAGTACGCCACCCCGGCCAGCAAAAGCTGGTTCCCCGTATGGGGATTGAAACTCGAAAGAACTCATCCAAAGGTAAGGAATGGGATACCCGCCAGCAAAAGCTGGTTCCCCGTATGGGGATTGAAACCCTTATGAACGCTGTAGCATGCCCACCCGGTGGGCCGCCAGCAAAAGCTGGTTCCCCGTATGGGGATTGAAACGTAGGACAGGGGGGGAGGGCATTCGCTGCTCCACGCGGACCAGCAAAAGCTGGTTCCCCGTATGGGGATTGAAACCGCAGAGTGGGCAGGTAGCTTGCCTGAGACGTTCACACCCAGCAAAAGCTGGTTCCCCGTATGGGGATTGAAACCCTGTACCTGCTGTCACGCCGATGAAGGCAAAATAAAAACCAGCAAAAGCTGGTTCCCCGTATGGGGATTGAAACATCAGCCCCCACTCCTCGAGGAAGGTATCTGGGACCCCGACCAGCAAAAGCTGGTTCCCCGTATGGGGATTGAAACTCTTGGAGAATGTCCCTTACGATCCTCCAGACTCTCTCCCAGCAAAAGCTGGTTCCCCGTATGGGGATTGAAACCACCGTCCAGCGTCCATAGATCCTGGGAGTCCACCGGGCCCCCAGCAAAAGCTGGTTCCCCGTATGGGGATTGAAACTCCCCCCCCCCCGGGCGACAATGGCCCGGGGGGGGACCAGCAAAAGCTGGTTCCCCGTATGGGGATTGAAACTGGCGAGCCATGGTCTCCAACATCTCGTAGTGCACCTCCCCCAGCAAAAGCTGGTTCCCCGTATGGGGATTGAAACTCTTTTTTTCGTGACGAAAAGATACCACAATCGGTCTCACACCCAGCAAAAGCTGGTTCCCCGTATGGGGATTGAAACCCACTCGCAGAGGGGGCATCCCCCCTCCCCCCCATCACCCAGCAAAAGCTGGTTCCCCGTATGGGGATTGAAACTGTGGGGGATGGGGGGGGTGAAACTACCTACCTACGCACTACCAGCAAAAGCTGGTTCCCCGTATGGGGATTGAAACCCAGGGTACCGGTGTCGTCGATAATCACCGGGGCCATCCCCCAGCCAGCAAAAGCTGGTTCCCCGTATGGGGATTGAAACCTCCTCGAGGAAAGTTTCGGACACACCAAAACCCCTGAGCCAGCAAAAGCTGGTTCCCCGTATGGGGATTGAAACGCTGTGTGCCCACCACAATCCCGCCCTGCGCCACAGGGCCAGCAAAAGCTGGTTCCCCGTATGGGGATTGAAACATCTTTTCATGTCTACGAGAACATCCCCCCCCTCCCACACCCAGCAAAAGCTGGTTCCCCGTATGGGGATTGAAACTCTTTTTTTCGTGACGAAAAGATACCACAATCGGTCTCAC
>JANWXX010000672.1 GCA_025057345.1 Polyangiaceae bacterium
TGAACCTGGCCCCCACATCGTTGCTGCAGGTTGGGAGGAGAAAACCCAATCGAGGGAGCTTACCGCCTCCGCGGGTGGTTCCTCCACCCTCGCCTTTACCCCCCCCAAGGAGAATGCTCCCTCTGCCTCAACAGCCTCGTCGCCTTCTGCCACCACCAGCACCGGCACTGAGATCTCCCTTGCTAGCCCCTCCAAGCGCGGCCTCTCTCCCGCCTTCACTTATGTTGGGATCGGCCTCACCGTCGCCCTAGGAGGGGCTTCGATCTGGAGCGGCCTTGACGCCCAATCCAACCCCGGCCCCGACAAAGTGAAAGAGCGGTGCGTTGGCCTGGGCGAGCGCTGCCCCGAGTACCAGGATGGCCTCTCCCGCCAACGGCGTACCAACATCCTCTTGGCGGCTACCGGCGGCACCGCCATTCTTACCGGAATCGTCGCTTCCCTCTTCACCAACTGGAGCAGTGCGTCCTCCCCCACAACTGCCCATGTCCCAAGCTTCTTGCCGGGTGTCTCCTTGGACACTCAAGGGGCAACCTTCCACGCGGTAGGCAGGTTCTGATGCCGACCCCTAAGCTCCTCAACAAATCGGAGCCTTCTCAGCTCGACCGCTACGAACTGATTGGTGAAATCGCCTCAGGAGGAATGGCCGTTGTCTTTCTGGCGAGACTGGCCGGAGTGGGCGGCTTTCAGCGATTCGTAGCGATCAAACGGCTGCATCCGCATCTGTCGAACGAAATCGAGTTTGTCCAGATGTTTCTGGACGAAGCCAGATTGGCGGCGAGCATCCATCATCCCCACGTGGTTCCCATCCTGGAGGTGGGCACATCCGCTGCAGGATATTACGTGGTCATGGAGTACATCGAGGGAGACACCCTCGCAGGGCTCATGGCCCGGGAAGCAAGCCAGGGGAGGAAGCTCCCTTTGCCGGTAGTGCTCCGGATCTCCCTGGATACGCTCTCTGGACTCCATGCGGCCCACGAACTGCGAGACGAGGACAACAACCTAGTCAACTTGGTGCACCGAGACGTGAGTCCGCAGAACATTCTCGTAGGTGTCGACGGAAGCGCTCGCATCACCGATTTTGGTGTGGCCAAGGCGTCCTCCCGCCTCACCAGCACCCGAGAAGGTACCCTTAAGGGGAAGCTGGCCTACATGCCCCCCGAGCAAGCCAAGGGGGGTTCCATTGACCAACGCACCGACATCTTCGCTATGGGCGTTGTCCTCTGGGAAGCTCTCGCCGGACGCAGGCTCTTCAAGGGAGAAACTGAGCTAGAAACCCTCAACCGACTCCTCTTTGAACCCATCCCGCAGCTCCGAGCTTATGAGCCCCAAGTTCCCGAGCTTGTGGAGCAGGTGGTCATGAAATCCCTTGATCGG
>JANWXX010000673.1 GCA_025057345.1 Polyangiaceae bacterium
TTTCCTTCGGGTTGTGCGAGGTGCTTCGGGTGAACGGGGACCGGCTTCAAATCCGGGAGGTACGAGGTGCTGGGCGAATCCGAGAGGTCGTGCTCTCGGCCTTGACAGTGATGCCCCCCCGAAGAATGAATGAGAAGCGATGCTTCCGCCTACAGCGGCGCGGGTGACCGGGTGGTGAAGCGTGGTGCCTGGGGGTGGATGGGGGTAGCATTGGGGTTGGGGTGTGCTGGTGCTAGTAGCCCTGGAGAACCAGCACGACTGGTCCCTGCAACACCTCAAACTCACATGAATTCTCCACAGAGAGAGCTAACGTTGGGGGCTGCCTCGACTGCGGTTGCCCCCCTGGAGTCAGCACCTGCGAACAGTGCTTCAGGGGAGGCAGAGAACGCAACCAAATTGGCAGAGCTAGAGGAGGCGTTGGATCGGCTCCAGGGGAGCGAGAGGGGGATAGCGAGTTCCGTGTGTCAGCAGAGCCACGCTCTGGTGAAGCGGCTTTTGGAGGAAGTGCGGCTACCGGAGGGGAACCGAAGGTTGGGGGAGGCCTCACTGACACTGTATCATACAGGGGCGAGCTGCGCAGCGCGGGCTGGGGATTGCAGGCTAGCGTGGCAGATCTTTTCCGAGGGATTCCCGAGGGAAAGCTTGGTGAATTTGCGGGAAGAAAGCCAGCGCATGACGTATATGAAGATGGCGTTTGGATCGATGATCCCTAGGTGCAAGGGGCAGGCTCCCTGAGGAGTCTCGTTGGTGGTTCCTAGGGGGGCGATCCGTAGTATGGTCCAGAAAATCCGATGGGCACCTATGTCGCTTTGCTGCTGGCTGTGGGAGCGCTTGCTGCAGTCCTCTACTACTTCTTCGGGTCGAAGAAGAGTGCTGAGGGGCCGGCGGCTACCACAGAGAGCCAGGGTGAGAGCGGTGGGCTGATCCATGTGGTGGCGAGGACAGACCCTGGCCTGAAGCGAAAGCACAACGAGGACAGCTTCCTGGTGCTGCAGGAGCAGGCACTCTGTGTGGTCGCCGACGGGATGGGTCGCCATGCGGCCGGCGAGGTCGCATCGAAGCTAGCAGTGGACAAGGTGTTGGAGTATTTCAGGGAAGTGGGG
>JANWXX010000674.1 GCA_025057345.1 Polyangiaceae bacterium
CGACCCTCCCACACTTCGTTACCTGATTCAGGAACTGGAACGTACCAAGGCACTCCAGGCCGACAAGGTCACAGAGCTGGCCCGCCGCCTTCGCCCTGGTTTGACCCCTGAGGATCTGAAGAACCCCCACGACTTCCCTGAACTCCGGGATCCCGATTGGCACTACGAGGATGGCCAACTGGCTGCCTACCAGGCCACCCTCGCGCTCCTCCGCAGGCTCTTGCAAGGTGCATCATGAACAGGAAGAACGAAGGCAAGGCTGCCTCCAAGAAGCCTTTCAACCGCCCCTTCCAAGAGCTCGCTCACATTAAGCTACCACCCTCCCCTCCAAACAAACCCGCCCCCAGGCCAGTACCTCCGCGGCCGGAGCCCTCCTCCAGAGGCGAGTCCTTCGCGGCCCTGCTCGTCGGGGTGAAGCCTCTGTCAAGGGAAGCCAAAGGGCAACCTCCACCAACCCCACCTGCGGAGGTTGCGGCGGAGGAAGAAGCGGCGAGGGACCGGCTCCGGACCCTGGTGAGCGGGGGGAAGGCCCGATTCGAGATCCATGACGATGGCCTACGGATCGAGGGCAAGAGGTTGGACGTCGACCCGAAGGTGTTCCACCGTCTACGCCGGGGCAACCTGATCATCGACCTGCGCTGCGATCTCCACGGACTCACCGCCGCCGAAGCCCGGGCTCGCCTGGAGGACGTGCTGCCCCGTGCTCGGCAGCGGGGGGAGCGGGTGCTGCTCCTGATTCACGGCAAGGGGCACAATTCTCCAGGGGGTAAGGGGGTGCTCCGGGGCGAGATGGCCGCGTGGTTGAGCCAGGGTCCAGCCAGCGTTCACGTCGCGGCCTTCACCACAGCGACGCCGAAGGATGGCGGCGAGGGGGCCGTTTATGTACTTCTTCGTGATAAGCAGCAGAATGTATCGGATCGTCGGAAACTCTGAATTGCACCCTCAAAGATTTCAGTGCACCTTAGTTGTCATGATCAGGAATTTGGAACTTTTTGTTCTGCTCATCATCCTGATGGGGGCATGTACTGGAGAGGAATTTGCTCCCTCTCCCTCTACCTCACAAGCCGGGGCCGGAGGGGTATCTGCTGGCCGAT
>JANWXX010000675.1 GCA_025057345.1 Polyangiaceae bacterium
TGTCGTCTCCACGGACTCACCTACGGTTGTGCATCCAAGAGCCCACGGGGTAGGTCGTAGTACCGTGTCCGTGGCTTTGGCCATGAAATCTGCTAGGTTATTGCCCTCCAATGGAGGGCGATCCAACAGTAGCTCGACCACCAGGAGGGCCAAAGCGTACACGTCGGTTGCCGGGGAAATCTCACCAAAGGTGCTAGAGAACTGCTCAGGCGCCCCGTAAGCTGGGGTGAACATCCGAAGGGAGCCCAGCGTCACCGCCCGCTTCCCAAGCTGGAGCGCGTCATCACTCAGAACCTTAGCTACGCCGAAATCGACCACCTTGAGCCGCTGTGTACCGTCCGGGAGCACCACGACAAACAGGTTGGAGGGGTTCAGATCACGGTGGACGACGCCGAGGCTGTGGGCGAACGCCATAGCCTCCGCTACCGGGTCCAGAAGACGGACTACTTCCATCAGCGGCCTCCCTCGTTCGCCACGCGCCTGCCTTGCCCAAAGCTGCTCAGCGAGGGTAAATCCTTCGAGCCATTCGAGGACCATATAGGGGATCAATGCGTTAGTCCCCGGAGTGATGGTGGTGCCTGCCCCCAGAGTTCGGACAATGTGAAGTGACCCCTGGGAGAGCCGGTATTGGATCTTGCTCTCATCCCGGAACCGCTGCTCGAAGGTCTGTACGAAGGCAGTGCCCAGTTGCTGTTGGAGCTTTAGGCACTTGATGGCCACTGGTGCGTCGAGGCCTATGTGGTGTCCCTTGTAAACGATGCTGCAACCGCCTTCCCCAATGGGTGCATCCACCCGAAACTGTCCGTCCAGCACCTGTCCTACCAGCCCGTAGGGATCGACCCTGTCCACAAATGGCAACCTACCCTGCGACTCCTCCCTGGGCCAATCCAGTCGGCGCAACTGCGGTTCCCGGGCGCGTCGCTGCTACCAGGGCCTCTACCCACTGCGGTAGCCTCCCCTGGGAATCCTCGGTCGAGCCATTCGAAGGTCGTCTGGAAGCACTTTGCGTTATCGGGTAGCGAGGCCATGTTTTCTCCGCACTCCTCGCGGATCTTCGTGACCTCGCTACACTCCCGCGGTGTCCTCTTTC
>JANWXX010000676.1 GCA_025057345.1 Polyangiaceae bacterium
GCTCTGCGATGGGATAGACAACAATTGCAGCGGGGCTGCGGACGAAGGCTTCAACGTGGGGCAAACCTGCTCAGCGGGGGTTGGTGCCTGCCAAGCGTCCGGTGTCCTCGTTTGCAGCGGCAACGGTTCCACCAGCGTCTGCAATGCGGTGCCTGGGCAACCCTCGACGGAGGTATGCGGGAACGCCATCGACGAGGACTGCGACGGGCAGCTCAACACCGGCTGCGATCTCGATGGCGATGGGGTCTTCAACGACGTCGACAATTGCCCCACGGTGCTGAACCCCAACCAAGAGGACGCCGACAAGGATAGCAAAGGGGATGCGTGCGACGACGACGACGACAACGATGGTGTCCTCGACACCGTCGACAACTGTCTGCAGGTCCCCAATGCGGACCAGAAGGACACCAACAAGAACGGCATCGGCGACGCATGCGACGGCGATCTCGACGGGGATGGCATCCCCAACGACAAGGACAACTGCCCCACCGTCACCAACACGGACCAGCTCGATACGGACAAGGATGGGAAGGGAGACATCTGCGACGACGACGACGACAACGATGGCGTCCTCGACACCGTTGACAACTGCCCCCTAACATCCAACGCCAACCAGCTCGATACGGACAAGGATGGGAAGGGAGACGTCTGCGACAACGATGACGACAACGATGGTGTCTTCGACACCGTTGACAACTGTCCGCTGACACCCAATTCCGATCAGAAGGATACAGACAAGGACACCAAGGGAGACGCCTGCGACGAGGATGGAGACAACGATGGGCTCTCCAACGACAAGGATAACTGTCCCCTCGTGCCCAATCCGGTTCAGGAGAACCTTGATGGGGATGCCCTGGGCGATGCCTGCGATCCGGACGACGACAATGATGGTGTGCCGGATGTGACCGACAACTGTCCTCTCGTACCCAACCCGGATCAAACCGACTCGGACGAAGACGGTATGGGGAATGCTTGCAGCACCAAAGATATCGATGGGGATGGTCTGACGGACGATCAGGAGCTAGCGCTCGGAACCGACCCGAAGAACCCGGACAGCGATGGAGACGATCTGCTCGATGGTGTCGAG
>JANWXX010000677.1 GCA_025057345.1 Polyangiaceae bacterium
CCCTAGGCATTACGCGCCGGGATGGTGGAGAGGATAGCTTGGAAGCCCGCTTCCCAGAGGTGTTTGCAGACTTGGAGCGGACTTATCAAACGCTGGAGAAGCACTACCGGGATATGCTGGACATCGAGTTCACAGTCCAGGAGGGCAAGCTTTACATGCTCCAGTGCAGGGTGGGAGGTCGGAGTGGGCGGGCGCAGGTGCGGATCGCTGTGGAAATGGTCCATGAGGGGCTCATCTCCCGGAAGGAAGCGCTGTTGCGAGTGGAGCCTTCCAAGCTGGACGAACTGCTTCATCCAACGCTGGATCCGAATGCCCCTCGTACTGTGCTGGCCACTGGGCTCCCGGCGGGGCCCGGAGCGGCCTCCGGCAAGATCGCCTTCGACGCGGACGAAGCAGAGCGGCTGGCGGCGCGAGGGGAGCGGGTGATCCTGGTGCGCCGGGAGACTTCGCCGGAGGATATCCACGGGATGAAGGCTGCCGCCGGCATCCTTACCTCTCGAGGGGGGGCGACCAGCCATGCAGCAGTGGTAGCGCGGATCATGGGCAAGTGCTGCGTCGCCGGGTGCTCTTCGCTCCACATCGACTACCAGACACAGACGATGTCTGTATCGCTCTCTGGGGAGGATGGTCGTCCGAGGGAGACTCTCACGCTAAAGGCCGGTGATGTGATCACCCTGGCGGTGGAGCAGACGGGTCAAGTCCTTCTAGGGGAGCTCCCGATGGTACCGGCGCAGACCACCCCCGAGTACGAGGAACTGATGCGGTGGGCCGATGAGGTGAGGACACTGCGGGTTCGGGCCAATGCGGACAAGGGCTCCGAGGCCCGTAGCGCTCGAAACTTCGGCGCCGAGGGAGTGGGCCTTTGCCGCACGGAGCACATGTTCTTCGATCCAAACCGCATCCACCTGATGCGCCAGATGATCGTGGCAGAAACCGTGGCGGAGCGGGAGGCCGCCCTAGAGAAGCTACTCCCCTTCCAGCGGGAAGATTTCCTGAGCATCTTCCGGG
>JANWXX010000678.1 GCA_025057345.1 Polyangiaceae bacterium
GGAACACTGGGGTTTGCAAGAAAGGTCCGAACCGCCTCGCGCACAATCGACCTCTTCGTTTCATACCAGCTTACTTCCTCCTTCAACCGCCGCCATTCCAACCTCAGAAACGCGCGTACGCTCGCCAGGATATGACCACGCTGCAGCGATGTCCGCCTTGCCTGGCAACGTTCCACGTTGCAGGTCTGCTTGAGGCCGCGGTGGTAAACCTCAATCGCCCAGCTTGCCGCCGCCCACTTCTGGCGCTTCTTTTCGTTCAGCGTCAGGTCGTTCGTTGCCCAGTACTCCTTCTCCCCGTCGGGATTGGTGGTGACGAAGACGCGAATGAAGCCATACCCTCGCAGATGCACCTCCAGGCCATCGGCCGGAATGTCCAACGACGACAGAGGTACATTGCGGTGATCGCCGGGAGCGACTTGACGGTTGTCCTTGAAGCGCGTCAACCAGTACCAGCCCAGGTCCCGGATGTGCTTGAGGTTCTTCAGACTGGAGTACCAGCCATCGAACAACACGAAGCGAGGGGACATCCCTCGCCTCTTGGCTTCGTCCAGCATCTCGCGGAAGTGATCGTTCTTCGTCTTGCCACTCGTGTCGTAGAGCCGCAGATCGCAGGGAATCTTGGCATCGCCATCCGTCCAGAGCAGCGTCAGCAAGTTGATCCCCTTGACGACGGCCCGGTGTTTTCCGCTCCAGTGGTGGGTCACCAGCCCGGTCCTTTGGGCGTGCGGCTTATCCAGCGTGGAGTCGTCGAGCACCAGCGCGCCCCCGGTTTTGTCCACCATCGGCTCCGCGTCTTGCCAGAGCGTCAACGTGTCAGTCGACAGACTCTCCAGCAATCGGTAGAAGGAGTCGTGGGCCGGGCTATCCGGATGGGGCGAACAGCGAGAGGCTTCCGTACAAGAAACGTCGTTAGGCGAGCCGATAAGAAACAGGATGTAATCGGTGTCGGAGAGAACCTTGTCCTTGGGCGAGGCCATCGTAGGATAA
>JANWXX010000679.1 GCA_025057345.1 Polyangiaceae bacterium
GGTCAGGATCGACTGACCTGGCGATTGAGCGGTTGCGCCGGGCGTGGGCGGCTTTTCAGGCAGACGAGCGCTTGCAGGACTGGCAGGACTACGTGCAGAGCCTGCGCGCGAAGCATGGGCGTAAGTACAGGCTGATGGGGCTGCCGGATCAGCTCGAGCTGGAGCTATGAAGAGGCGCCAGCGTCCGCTCGATGTGCGCCACATACTCGGCGAGCGGCTCAAGTCCTACCGCAGCCCGCCGTGCATCGACGTTCGCCTCGTCCTCGATGGGTTTCAACGTAACCCTGCCGTCGATGATGAGTACCTGCGTGCCGTACACCTGCGGCTGACCAGTGTTGAACCGCACCCGGTCGGTGAGATAGGCGAGGTCCTGCGGGCGCGCTTCGCCAGCGGCAACCGCTGCTTCCATTAGCGCCAGACACTGCTGCTGGAACTCTATATCGGCATCGGCGTGCTGCACCAGCAGCCAGGCGGCCTGTGCGCCATCGTCGCCGACCAGCGAGATGCCGGGCCAACCATAGTCCCGGACGATTTCCTTCATGCGTGCGATGTGCTCTCGATTAGCAGCTATGAGCGTCTCCTGCATCGATGGATCAATCGACGTCCCGGATTGCCAGTGTTCGATGACGGACCGGCCCAACGCCTGATCGCGGTCCCGCATGGCGAGCAGTTCGCGTCGCAGCGCGGCGTTGAACGGCGAGCGCGGCTGGGTCGCCAGCCAGCGCTCCAGTTCTGCGCGATGCTCCCTGGCGTGATCCAGCGTCAGCACCATCAGCACTTCGAGCAGCGTGCGCTCCCCTTTCCAGGGCAGACCAGGAAACTGGCGCTGCGGGTCGGTGAGGAGCGTTTCGTCGAGCGCCGCGACTTCCTGCGCCAGCCGGTCAGCGGCGAGCCGTGCGAACGCCTGCGCTTCCTCGAACGAAAGCGACGCCGTTTTCGCCTGAATCCAGGCATTCACCGCAT